>DATGCI010000168.1:0-8897 GCA_035312185.1 bacterium | reverse complement strand
AGATGATCAATTCAATTTCAGCATCAATCGCCTCCAGAATTGCATCAGCAGCAAAGGCCGGTGGTACGAAAATAACCGAGGCATTGGCCAGTGTTTCCTGTTTACACTCTTCGACAGTGTCGAACACAGGAATCCCTAAATTGATCTCTGCTCCCTTCTTTCCTGGTGTAACACCTCCAACGACTTTGGTACCATAATCAAACATCTTGGTTGCATGAAAAAGGCCCTCATTACCGGTGATGCCCTGCACGATTAGACGAGTATTTTCATTGATTAAAATACTCATAAGTTAATTCTCCTTGCTTATCTTTTCAGGTTTAATCAGCAGCTGCAACTGCCATTTTTGCTGCTTCTTCCAGATTCTCAGCAACCGTGAAATCGAGGTCTGAATTTTTTAATATTTCGGAAGCCTTTTCAGCGTTAGTTCCTTTCAATCTGATTACAACTGGAATATCAACATCCAGAGTTTTTATTGCTTCAACAATCCCCGAAGCTACCCGGTCACAACGAACAATTCCACCAAAAATATTGATCAATACAGATTTTAAATTAGAATGGGATAATAAGACCCGGAATCCATTGGCCACAGTCTCAGATGAAGCTATTCCGCCCACATCAAGAAAATTGGCTGGTTGCGCTCCATAATGTTTAATAATATCCATTGTTGCCATTGCCAGACCAGCGCCATTGACCATACATCCCACTTCTCCATCGAGTTTGATATAATTCAGATTGTACTCTGAAGCCTTGAGCTCATCAGGATCCTCTTCGCTGGTATCTCTCAATTCCAGAAAATCTTTATGCTTATAAAGAGCATTGTCGTCAAATTTGATCTTAGCATCAAGGGCAATCACATCATCGTCACCAGTTATCACCAGTGGATTATTCTCGATTAATTTTGCATCGGTTTCTACAAAAGCTCGATACAAATTCAGAAAATATTTTAAACTTTGTTTAAAGGCTTTGCCCTCCAGCCCCAGTTTAAAAGCCAGTCGCCTTAATTGATAGGCTTGCGGGCCAAATCCAGGATCGATAAACTCCTTGACAATTTTTTCTGGCTGTTCTTCTGCTACCTGTTCGATTTCCACGCCTCCCTCTGTAGAAGCCATTATCAGAGGAACTTCTTCAGACCGATCCAGCAAAATACTGACGTATAACTCCTGTTTTATATCAATAGCCTCTTCTATTAATAGCCGATTAACCAGCTTGCCTTTCGGGCCAGTTTGATGAGTGACCAGGGGTTTATTGATCGTTTTGCGAATAAAATCAGTGGCTTCAGCATGACTATCAACAATAGCAACACCACCACCTTTGCCCCGTCCGCCAGCATGAATCTGGGCTTTAATTACGCAGGGATAGCCAATTTCTTTGACAAGAGAAATGGCTTCCGTCTCTGAAAAGGCCGTCAAGCCCCGGGGAATTTTGATGCCATGCTCCTCCAGAATATTTTTGGATTGATATTCGTGTATTTTCATCTGCCCTCCACTTGATTATGAAAACAGGCTATTATAATAAACATTATAAAATTATGCAAAATTATCTTTAATTATTTTATTGACCACTTCTGGCAAAGCCTTTTCTACCTCGGCGGTCAACTTTTCAGAGAACACATCGGTTTGTTCAACTTCAACAACATAAATTTCAATATCCGCTGGTACGGCCTCTCCATTTTCTCTATAAATATCTAAGGCCTGAAAAAAGCTGATATCGTGAGTAGAACTGCTATGTTTTGTATTTTTAAAATTTTCTGGTTTAAGTTTATGGATGGTTCCTGTTTGCCAGTTTTTGGTCTGAATAGCATCGATCAAAATCAATTTATCAAAGCCAAGGATTTGGTCAACAATGCGAAAACCAGCAGCACTGGCTTCGACTACTTCAATATCTTTGACCCTCTTTTTAATGGCACGGGCTGCCTTTATCCCAATTCCATCATCAGAAAGAATCGGATTGCCCAGACCAAGAACCAGTGTCTTCATGGATTTAATCACGTCGTATTGTTTTTATAATCTCTTCTTTATTATGAATGTTAATTACTAGAGGTGTTTCACCAGGCAGAGAATGGGTAGCACAGGCCAGACAGGGATCATAGGCTCGAAAAGCCATTTCCACCATATTCAAAAGACCATCATTAACATCACCATCTTTGATCAACTTTTTGGCTGCTTTTTCTATAGATAGCGACATGGCCGCAGAATTGAAGACAGTGGCCACAATCAAATTTGCCGCTGTAATTATGCCCTTTTCATTGGTATTATAGTGATGGATCAGAGTTCCCCGGGCTGCTTCAACAATTCCAACGCCCTCATCAGGAGAATCATCAGGAATATTTCGAATATCATCGGAAGTTATACTTTCGTCTTCCAGTAATTCTACCATTCTTTCAGCAGCATAAACGGCTTCGATCAAGCGCGCCCAGTGAAAAGCAAGAGTATTATGAGCCGGCTTTTTGCCCAGCACATCATACATTCTTTCAAATTCCTTTTGAGCCTTAGGAGTAGGCATAGAATCGGATACATTCAATCGGGCTAGCGGTGCCACTCGCATTATCCCACTGTCTTTGCCATCGGTAAAGCCCTTCCAACCAACAGTTTTTAGATAGGGGAATTTCATGTAGCTCCAGGGCTCCACATGCTCGGATACATAGTCGAGATATTCCAGGCCGGAAAATTTGGCGACCTCCTGTCCTTCGGGATCAACAACACGGACTTTACCATCATAAAAATTGACTCTATTTTCCTCATCAACAAGGCCCATATAATAGGTATTATGTTTGTAAATATCGCCTGTGACCAGATCCACATATTTATCATTATCCAGAACAGTTTTGTTGAAGATTTCAATAGCCTGAAGAGCAAAATCAACAGCATTTTTGGTTTGCTCTAGAAATTCTTTCCTTTTTTCCTCGGATAATGGTTTAGAAACTCCGCCAGGTAAGCCACCTACCGGGTGAATAATTCTACCAAAAAGATGAGTAACTATCTCCCTGATCTCGCGGCGGGTTTTAATGACCTCGAGACCAATCTCTTTACCAACCTTGGCAATCACACCCAGAATATTGCGGTCTTTTGCTGGAGCAGAAGGAGTTACAACAAAATCAGGGCCACCCAGGAAGAAAAAGTGCAAAAGATGGTCTTCCAGAATGTAAGCATTGTAAACCAGTCGTCGAATTTTTTCAGCCGTTGGTGTGGGCTTAACTCCGTAAACTGCATCAGCTGCTTTTGTTGAAGCCATGTGATGAGCCATAGGACAAACTCCGCAGATTCGAGGAGTGATTCTGGGCATTTCTTCTACCGGTCGATCAATGCAGAATTGTTCAAACCCTTTTAATTCCGGCACCTGCAAATAGGCATTGTCCACATTACCATCATCATTAAGAAAAATTTCTATTTTTCCATGGCCTTCCAGGCGGGTGATCGGGTCTATTGAAATTGTCTTGCTCATAAGATCTCTACTCCTTTAATGCTTAAATACTATTGATTTTCTCTGACATAATCATCTAATTTTCTCCTTAAATAGGAAGTTGCCAGAGAAAAGCGGTAAAATGTACCGGCTGGATCCACAATACTATCCATTAATTGCTCAACTTTTTCATCGCTCATATCCTCTTCATCTTCTATTCCGATAATCGATGCAATCGCTGAGATCATGCTGGCTCCCACATCCTGGACTTCATCGGTAGGCCCATAACAACCGCGGCAGGGCATATTGGCCTTAACACAGCGACCTTCCCCACTTTGCGTGCAACCGGAACGGGTCACAGGCCCCATACAGAGAACGCCCTGAGCCAGCAAACATTCATCAGGATCGAGCTCCACTTCGGAAACTCGTTTTATCTCTTCCAGGATAATTTTATCCGGTTTGGAGTCCTTGCGATCACAGGTGTCGCATAAAGCTTTTGATGGTGCCAGAACACTACCTTTCTTCGGATTTTCGCCCGCCAGTAGAGTATTGATGGCATTCAGAGTTAGATAGGGAGCGGGAGAACAGCCCGGCAAATAATAATCAACATCTACAACCTGATCTGTACTTTTAACTGTATTATGAAAAGCCGGTAATGTCAATTCACCTTCCGGCACTTCAGATAAAGTCTGAGGAACTATATTATCAGGATTATCAATAGAAGGGCATCGCGCCCCATAGGAGGATTCAAATATTGAATCGCGATCGTGAAAGTTTCCCAATCCGGGAATACCACCGATCTGCGAACAGGCACCAAAGGAAATCAGAATTTTAGACTTTTCCCTTAATAAATTGGCCATCTCCTTTTGTTCATCTGTTCGAATTGCACCATTAATAAAAGTGATGTCAATTTCATTTTTCTGCATATTCCTGACATCCTGATACTTAAAATCCATGGCACAGGGCCAGAATACAATGTCAATTTTTTCAGCCACAGTCAAAAGGTCTTCATGGAGATCTACAATCGCTTCTTCACAACCACCACAGGAAGCACACCAATAAAAACCGACTTTGGGTTTTCCCATTTAATCCTCCTAAAAATATATCTTTATCAATTGCATTAGTCCTTTAAAAAAGGTAGATAAAATTTATTCTCTCTGAAAATTTTTTGATGATAAATGGATTGGAATAATTTCTTCCCTCCTCCATATTTCGCTTTCATCACCATAATATTTATTACAAACCGCCTTTTTAATTAGACTAATTTCATCGTTTTTTTTCTTAAATCAGCGCAAATTACCTTCCGGATGGGCAGTATATTGCTTTTTCTTAATCTTTTCCGGAATATAATCAGGCAGAACCATAGGCGATATTCTATCCTTATCTATACCCAGTTTTTCAACTTCTTTTTCATATTCAACAATATGATCCAGGTTTAGTTTTCCGGTTTCAGCGGATTTTGCGTTTTCAGCAGCAAATTTTCCAGCTCGCCGGCCAAAGACCATCAGGTCAAGCTGGGAATTGCCCATTAATCGATTTCTGCCGTGGACACCGCCGGTGCTTTCTCCAGCAACATAGAGACCTTCAACTTTGGTTTCACACCGGTCATTGATCTCTATTCCACCATTCTGATAATGTAATGTTGGATAGACAAGGATAGGATCTTTCCTGATGTCAATATCAAATCTATCGAATTGTCGCAACATAGCCGGTAGATTTTTCTCGATCGTACCCGGCCCATTGATTTGTTCGATCAGAGGCGAGTCCAGCCAAACACCTTCATTTCCGTCTGGAGTCGGCACACCATTATTCCGTTCTACACACTCCCTGATCAAGGCTGAAGCCTCTACATCGCGAGGCTCAAGGGGATAGACAAAAAGTTCGCCATTTTTATTAACAGGTTGGGCTCCCAGTCCACGCAATTTTTCTGTGCATAGAAAACCTAAAATCTGAGGCGGAAAAACTGCGCCAGTTGGATGGTATTGTACAGAATCCATATACATCAAATTGGCGCCAGCCCGATAGGCCATAACTAAACCATCAGCAGTTGCTCCATAATGATTGGTGGTCTCAAAACCCTGGACATGCAAACGACCAAAACCACCAGTTGCCAGAACTGTTGATTTGGCTTTGATTGTAATGTAGCATTTATTCTGCAGGTGATAAAGAACTGCGCCAGCAACTTTTCCGGTATCATCTTTTATCAATTCAACAGCAGGCTGATGTTCCAGAATTTTGATCCTGTCAGCACGATTTTCAACCTCATCGCGCAAAACCCGGCACATTCCAGCGCCCGAGTAATCCCGGGCTGAATGCATTCTCGGCCGGCAGGTTCCTCCCCCCGGCTTGGTCAACATTGTGCCATCGGAATTTCTATCAAACATTACTCCCAGCTCTTCCAGCCATTTAATAGCATCCGGTGCTTCGGAAACAAGCGCTCTAACCAGATCTGGTTTATTGTCGAAATGGCCACCGCCCATTACATCGAGATAATGGAGATAGGGAGAATCGTCCGGCCGGACTGCCGCCTGAATTCCGCCCTGAGCCATCATAGAATTGGAGTCACCAATTCTCAGTTTAGTTGCCAAAATCACATCTGTATCATTTTCATCCGCCAGAATGGAGGCGCAAAACCCTGCTGAGCCAGCTCCAATTACCAGCACATCGGTTTCATAATCAGGGTTTTCCAGATCGAAATAATTGGTCTTAATGCGGGAATAGGCCTCGAGTACATCGACAACCTCTCCTGTTAATTCTTGGCCTTGATTGGGTCCGATTCTAATTTTTTTCTTGGCTTCTTCTTTGTAATCGGGATGAAATTTATTCAAGACCCTTTCCCGTTCTTGATCGGACATTCTTTCCACAATTGGTTTGCCCGATTTAGCCAGTTTTAAGCGATCAGCCCGGGTTTTTTCTACCTTTTTTATCGATTCTCGCATATAATCTAAATACATATTTTACTCCCCAAAATTATTCTGTTTTAATATCGCGATTGTAATAGGTCTCTCTTAAGTCTTCTGGATCCATATTAACAGCTTTATCCAATTGGTCATCATACTTACCATTGACAATTTCTTCCACTCGTTTTTCCAGTTCGGGACTTTTGGGCATAATGTATTTACCATACAATCTTCGAGCGAGAATGGCAGCATTGTACTGAACAATTTCTGCAGGACAGCGCAAGGCACATAGTCCACAGCGAATACAGTCAAAAGAGAGATCAGCAGTTTTTTCAATATCACCTTTTATGAGAGCCTGAACATAATCCATGACCTGAATATCCTGGGGGCAGGCTTTTGTGCAGGTATTACAACCTACGCACCGAAAAACAATGGGATAATACTCTTTAAAAGTATTGATATCCGGTTTTAATTCCTCAATTTTGTAAGTGGCTTTTTCTGCCGGAACAAAAGGTATTTGAGCGATATACATACCATCCGATACTACTGTCTGACAGGCAAGACCGGCCTGCAGTTTGTAATCTCCTTTTTCACGATAGAGCGTGGCACAGGCTCCGCAAAATCCCTCTCTGCAGCCAACGCCACTGGTCAGTTGAAATCCAGCGTATTCCAGGGCCGTTAGAATGGTTGAACTAGCAGGGACATCAAAGCCTTCTCCAAGAATATAAACTTTTACCATTTCCTCTTTTTCTGACATTGTTTCTCCTCCGAAAATATTTTATCCGAAATTTTTTATCTTTTCACTTCGCTTACCCTGTTTTCTGTGAAATCATATTCCGGAATTGGTCCCAGATCTTTGATCTTTTGGGTAAACTCTTCCATAGTTCGAGCAAATTTCTTACCTTCGCTGGCCGAGATCCATTCCAGAGTTAATCGTTCAGGATTAACCCCCAGCTGTTCTAGCGTTGTTTTCAATAATGTCACTCGTCTCCTGGTTTTATAATTACCGGTTTGATAGTGACAATCTCCAGGGTGACATCCTCCAATGAAGACACCATCAATCCCTTGTTCAAAAGCTTCCATCACATGTTGGGCATCAACTCGTGATGAACAAAGAGTCTTGACAACAACTCCATTAGGCGGATATTTAATCCGTGAAGTTCCAGCCAGATCAGCACCGGCATAAGTGCACCATTTACACAAAAAGCATAAAATTTTAGGTTCAAAATTTTCCATTGTTACCTTCTTTGTTTCAATTATTTTGACGCAACAATTTTTATCATATCACTGATTTGCAGGTCAGTTAGATTTTTTTGTTGACTTGCATTGGAAGGGCAGGCACTTATACAGGCGCCACAACCTTCGCACAAAATTTCGTTAACCTCTACTATTCCTTCGGCTTCATTTC
Organism: bacterium; assembly: GCA_035312185.1. GTDB lineage: Bacteria > Fidelibacterota > UBA2242 > UBA2242 > JAFGTP01 > JAIPHI01. The sequence continues at coordinate 1,190 of DATGCI010000168.1, read as the reverse complement.
TTTCTCTAGCATCATAGGGACAGGTGGCCACACAAATTCCACAACCTGAACATAGCTCTGTATCTACTGTTGCAATAATGGGAGAATGAAAAATCTCATCACTTGATAAGAGCGCCAGAGCTTTGGCAGCGGCACCTGAAGCCTGGGATACAGTCTCAGGGATATCTTTGGGCCCCTGGGTCGTCCCGGCCAAAAAGAAACCAGCCTGAATGCTCTCCACCGGCCTCAATTTGGGATGGGCCTCTACCATAAAACCATTTTCATCAGTGTTCAATTTTAATTTTTGAGCCAGGTCATCAGTGCCCTGAGTCGGCTGAATTCCCATAGCCAGTACCACCATATCTGCTTCCAATTCAATACTCTCGCCGCTCAAAGTATCAGTTCCGCGAATGATCATCTTGTCATTATCCTGATAAATACGAGCTACTTTGCCCCTGATGAAAATCAACTCCTCCTCTTCCTGGCTATTCTGGACAAATTCTTCGTATTGTTTACCACCAGAACGAATGTCAATATAAAAATTGTAAGGCTGCCCCTCAGGAACTTTATGTTTGTAGAGTTTAGCATGCTTGGTAGAATACATACAGCAGATTTTGGAACAATAGGGTAGATGTCTGTCTGGGTCTCGAGAGCCGCAACAGTGAATAAAGGCGACCTCCTCGGGAATTTTTCCATCGGAAGGACGCCGAACTTCACCACCTGTAGGACCGGTTGCTGAAAGAATTCTTTCAAATTGTAAACTGGTAATCACATCTGGATATTTGCCATAGCCATATTCAGCCAGATTTTCAACAGGATATAGATCATAACCGGTGGCAACAATTATTGCTCCAACTTCTTCTTCTATGATTTCAGGCTTAGCATCATAATTGATGGCCTCAGCTTCACAGACATCTTTGCATTTCCCACAGGCAATCGGATCCAATCCCAAACAATTATCCTCATCTATTGTAAAGGTTGCTGGAATAGCCTGGGGAAAAGGAATATAGATAGCTTTGCGCCAGGCTAGCCCCTCTTCGTGTTCATCGGGGACAAGTACAGGACAGGCTTCAGTGCAATCATCACACAAATTACATTTATCCGGATCTACTAGTTGCGGTTCCTGTTTTATCTTTACATTGAAATTGCCAATATAACCCTCTACTTCTTCAACCTCACTATTAACAAGCAAAGTTACATTATCACTTTTA
>DATGCI010000167.1:0-20549 GCA_035312185.1 bacterium | reverse complement strand
TAGAATTTTCCATCAACCAAAATTCCCCTGTGGAACTTTCCATTTACAATATTCAGGGACAGCTGATTAATAAATTGCTCGATAAAAACATGCACAAAGGCTCTCATTCAATTAAATGGTCTGGGTATAATAAGGACCACCAATCAGTAAGTGCTGGAGTCTATTTTTGTAAAATCAGAGCCGGTGATTGTCTGGCCAAAAAGCAAATTTTGCTTTTGAAATAATTTATATCACACTGTTGTGCCAATTTCATAAAAATTTGATTTTGATTATACGTACAATTCCCGCATTAAATTCTATTATAGAGCTTTGCAAAATTAATGTCCGAAAGAGAGAAATAAGTTCAAATAAAAATATCGTTACGAAATTCAATCTTGCAATAAGAGATAGGAGTTATTTAATTTAGGATAGGACATTTGTTTTCAAAATTGCAATAAAGAATATAAAAGAGAACCCACCAGACAATATAAAATTATCTGGTGGGTTTAATTATAAAGAAATAACACCTGGTAAAATTAAATAAAAAATCGATACTATTTTACTTCAATCAGATTTTTGAAAATATCCTTTTGGGATTGGATTTTTTCTTCATTTCCATAAACACAAATTGCACTATTATCCAGAATATCTTTGACAAACTTTTGCATATCACGAATATCCTGAGCCGTAGTATTCAAGACGGCATCTCTCTCGGACTGCAGATCTTCAGCACCTATTCCAGCCATATAATATTTCAAGGCTGTACTACCCTCCTGAGAAGGTGAAAGCGGCTCATCTATTTTTGAAATCGTGCCAATTATAAAGCGCGTCATTTCATCTTCAGATGGATCAAATTTTTTCAGAAATTCCGGTGACTGATCAATATTATCAAGGGTCTTTTTCAAATTTGGATCACGATAGGATGCAAAATAAACATTACCCCGCCTTGAAAAACCAGCGAAACCTCCATAAGCACCACCGATTACACGAAGTTGCTGGGTCAGCCAGTCTCTTGACAATATCTGGTTAAGAACTCTCATCTTACCATTATAATCATAGCCTAGATCCTTGAAGTCGTAGGCTTTCACAACATATTGAACTTCTGATGGTGTCATAAGACCTTCATTCTTTTTATCGAACTCAAAATTCCATTCTCTGTAATTGACTGGATCGTCATCAAGTTTACTGACAAGAATTGGCAGGTCTTGATTATAATTTTTTAGGTCTTTGTTTGTGCAGGTTATGGCTGATACCAGATTATTTTTATTGAAAACCAGTTTGGCAACATCTTTGAGATTGCTGACAATTTGATCATAGTTTTGGTCATAGTTTTCAGTCAAATCAGTGATAAAGCGGTAATAGGAATAACCAGCTGTCATTTCTCTGAGTTGCCCATATTTGGAATAATAGGAGGAAACTCTTGTTAATGCCAGTTGCATACCACTTCTCATCACTTTAGCATACTGACGAGCCTGGTAGCGTGTTAATAGGGTTTTCAAGCGTTTTTTATCATCAATTTTAGATCTAGTAAGTATCTCGCTAGTAAGTTCCAGCATTTTTTGGCTTTTATCATTGGTAGCTTTACTGCTAACAACAATTTTCGGACGCAATTTGTCATCATCATTATCAGCAAGATAAGAAGTCAAATAGGTCGAAAATCCTCCTGTATGCATATTGAGTTGATTGTCAAGTTCGCCATAGTTGTAATTTTCAGTATTCAATTTTCCCAAAATTTCTGCGAGTAGCGCTAAATAGGGGAGTTGTTCTTTTTCAAGGACGCGCGCATCAAACATTAGTTTACTGTAGAGAATATTATTGGTAAACGTTTCATAGTGAAGCTGTTTTTGCCCATGAGCCTTTTTTTCTTTAATCCTATAAAACTGAGCCTCTTTACCGATATCGTCTAAAGAAAGCATTGGAATGGTGGCCAGATCTTCCGGTTTATCCTCTTCCTGTTGATAAGCTATCAGGTCTTTTGTTTCCTGAACAAGCTGATCTATTTCTTCATCACTCAGCGAAGCCTTATAATCAGCACATTCCTGCACAATCTGATCGTTTCGCTTACTCTGAAGGCCAGGTTTGGGCGCCAGGGCAAGAATCAGTGAATGATCATTATTGAGAAATTCTGTTTTGATCAATTCTTCAAGCGCTTCCTTTTGAACGCCTTTTTTAATGGATGCTAGAGGTTTTTCCCATTTCAAACTCAGGAAAGGTTTTTCAGCATAAAACCAGCCATTTAAAGAATGAAATAAATAGGTAAGTCCTTTTTGAGGGTTATCACCTTCGCGCAAACGAAATTCCATCCGATTAACAATTCCTTTAACGATATTCTTATCAATTCCTTTTTGAGCAACTTCAGAAAGAGTTTTATCGACAACTTCATTAAATTTATCCAGATCATCAGGATTGGCATTTTTTACTGTTATCTGGAATACATTTTGATTATTGTTAGCTGAAGAAGCGTGAATATCTTTGCCAATACCCGCTTCCTGTAAAGCCAGTTTAATAGGTCCTGATTCGTGATTGACCAGAGCTTCAGCCAAAATATCAAGATAAAATCCCATTTCCTGATTTTCGCCTTTGCCAATTACCCAATCTTTGGCCAGAAAGGTTTTATCATCAGTTTCACTGTTTTTTGAAACTGGATAATGTTCAACAAATTTCTTCATTTCCGAAAAAGGCTCTTGAGTTTTGATATGGGCTCTTTTATCTAATTTTTCAAACTGAGATAGATATTCACTGTTTATGAATTTTAGATCGGATTCAATATCTGAATTTCCATATAAATACAAATAACTATTGGTAGGATGATAAAAGGTTCTGTGAAAATCCAGGAACTTTTCATAGGTCAAATCAGGTATGGCTTCCGGATAGCCACCGGAGGAATAGCCATAACAATTATCAGGAAAAAGATTTTTATTAATATAATAATTTAACTGGCGAGAAGGATTGGAAAATGCACCTTTCATTTCATTATAAACCACACCTTTGTAAATTACGGGTTTATCTTTTGATTCTAACTCATAATGCCAGCCCTCCTGTTTGAGTATCCGAGGATCACGATAAATATTGGGAAAAAAGACTGCATCAAGATAAACATGCATCAAATTGCGGAAATCTTTGTCATTCATACTGGCGACTGGATAGAGGGTGATGTCACCGCCAGTCATAGCATTCAAAAAGGTATTCAAAGAGCCTTTTGTAAGCACGTCAAAAGGGCTTTTGACCGGGAAATTCTTAGAGCCGTTCAGGACTGAATGTTCCATAATATGAGGCGTGCCACTATCTGAGCGGGGAAGTGTCTTAAAAGTAGCGCAAAAAGTCTTATTAGGATCATCATTGGCAATTTTTAATAAGCGTGCTCCCGATTTTACATGCTCAAAATAGTAGCATTGAGAGTTGACCTCCTCAACGAATTCTTTTTTTACTAATTTGAAACCGTGATAGGTTTGACCAACTTTATATCCACCTAAAGAACAGGATTGAAAAAATAGGCCTGCCAATAGAATAAAAAAAAGGGCCAAACGAGAAAATCTTGAGTTCATATTTCCTCCTTAAAAGTTATTTTAGGGCGGATAAATATAAGCAAAATTTTTAATATTTAAAATATTGAACTGGACAATAATTTTCACAGATTATTTTCTTGATATTAATCTTTGAATTTCGTTAATTGAATAAGTTCAAATAGGCAATTTTTTATTAAGTTGGGGTTACATTTTACGTCAGTCATGATTGTGACTGACCTGGCGAAGCAATGTCTTTTTTGGTTTTATATAAAAAGTCAAGAGATTAAAATTATTGAAATTAAATTGATGAGGTAACCGATGAATAGAAAAAGCCCCACTTGCAAAAGTAGCAAAACAGGCAGACCGTTGACAGAATATGAAACGGAACATGAAGCACGGCAAGCTGCAAAATATTTAAATAAGCAATATAACACCGAATTTATCGCCTATCCTTGTGATAAATGCGGTAAATGGCATCTCTCTCCAAAAAATAGACATACTCCAAATTCAAAATGCTATCTTTGTGCTGGTAGCGATGGGAGAGCAAAAGCTCTATATAAAAATCAAAATAGCGCCCAAAAGCGAGCAGAAATCATTCATGATGAACAAGGAGTAAAATTAAAAGTATATCGATGTCCCTACAATGATGGCTGGCATCTCACAAAAAGAAATATTTAGTATTTTTATTTTCATATTTCATAAAAAAGGAGTGGAGTTATGGATGAAAAAGAATTAATCAAAGAACTTAGTTTTCCTTTATTTAAAGCAAAAGGATGGCTAAAACTTGTTGGAACTATGTCAATTATTTATGGTGTCCTAACCATATTTTCTGTAGTAGGAATTATAATCTGCTGGCTGCCTATCTGGATGGGAGTTCTACTCTTTAAAGCCGGTAATAAAATTGAGGAAGCCCGTACTATGGGAGATAAGTATCAGCTCCTGCAATCTTTGGAAAAGCTTAAGACCTATTTTGTTATTACAGGAGTATTGACGCTGATTGGAATAATTGTTTTTGTTATTGCCCTAGCTGTTGGTGGTGGAACCATTACTTCTATTTTGAATTCTTATTAATATTTATTAATATACGGAAGTAAAAAAAGATGATTTCCTACTCATTTAAGAAAGCCAGCAAATTTTGATCATTGACAATTTAGATTTCTCATGCTAGATTTATCTACAAGTATGATTTTTTAGACTAGTTTTAACAAAATATTTGAGACGTACGTTGTTGACCCAACGGGATGAGGCGGGGCGAAAATACCCGCCTCATTTATATTTATGGTACAAAAATTTTTAAATCATTTTTATCAGTCAGGTCAAATTTTATAGAATTAAATATTTGTATCTTGTTTTTCATAAATTAACAAGGTATATTCAAATGATTGAATACTTATCAAAATTATAGAATAAAACCTTATATTGATTGAATTAAAAAAATCGACCGGTAAAGAAGGAGGTAAAGTTTTGGCTGAAAAAAGAGAAGCAGAACGCAAAGTATTAACCTATTATTTAAAAATTTACAACAAAAACAATGATGAATTATTAGGACGCCTGGGTGATATTTCCAGAAAAGGATTCCTCTTAATCAGTGATAATAAATTGCCTGTCGAAAAAAAATATGATTTAAAACTGGAATTACCGGATACCTTTCCTGATGCCGACCATTTAGAATTTCAGGCCAAAAGTGTCTGGTCTAAGCAAGATGTTAACCCTGATTTTTTTGCTGCTGGATTTCGTTTTACCAGAATCTCTCCTGGTTCAAAAAAAATTATTGATGAATTGGTTGATTTACTGGGATTGTAAATTATTCTTGATGTCAAATCTAAAATAATTTCCTAAAAAATATTCTTTGTTTTTATAATGGTATTTAAAAAATTAATTATATTTTTATTACTTAATTTTTGTTTGTTAACTGGTCATGGAATTGGTGCTGAGTGGCTGTTGACACCTACATCACCAACCTTTCGAGGAATGGGTGAAATCGGTGTATGTCTTCCATCTGAAGATATTTCATCCCAATATTTCAATCCAGCAAATGGCCTTTATGGCACGCATGGTATTAGCTTTAAAAATTTTGCAACAAATATTGGCTGGTTACCCTTTAAAAAAGACATTTCATATGAAAATAGAATTTTTGCTATCAGCTGCTTACCTGATAAATATTCTTTTAAGGTAATTCTTTCTTATAGTAATAAGTATTTTTACTGGGAAGAAAGCACTCTGGCAACCGAATACTCTCAGGGTCATTCTGAAAATATTAATCTGGCTTTGCGTTATAAGTTTCAGAATCCGATACCTATCCATGTTTCTATTGGAATTACTCGTAAAAATGTCTCCCAGGAAATATTTGATTATCAAAAAGTAAGCAGATCTGAGAATATTTTCTTTGATACCGGTCTGCTTATAAGCTCGCCTTTGAAATTATTACCAGGTGAGGATAATATTAATTTGGCGATCACCCCCTCGCTTGGGTACAGTATTTCTAATCTTGGTAATGATATTAGTTTTCAGAACAAATCAGGACAAATTTGTTGTCCACGCTACGTTCAAATTGGCGCTGGAATCAGTATTAAATTGTACAATGAAAATAGTGGCTGGACATTTTTAGAATATAGAGGTGGCCGGGCCGCTGCTGATCTATTAGCCAAGTACAATCATGATGAGCAAAAATGTTCCTATTCCTCCGGTTTAGGCGATATTAATTTACGTAACCATGTCCTCTTATCTAAAAACCAAAAAGTCGTGGAATTAAAAAGAGGAAACCAGATAAAAATTCTTGATGTTGTCGGGATTCGATTTGGGCTTCGTATTGACAAGAATGAAAGCCTAAAAATCCATGAGTGGGGTCTTGGATTTGACAGTGACGGCCTCTTTTATCTTTTTAATTCAATATCAAGAGTACTTGTTCGAGATAAAGTGATCAATAAAATCCCACGCTATTTTTCATTTCGTTATGATTATCCTATTTGGGATGATGAAAGTGGGAAACTTTTTGAAAATGCGGAATATGCAGGATTTACAATTAGTATTAATCATATTGACGAAATTATAAGTTCTGCATATAAAAAATTTAATTAACCAGAAAAAATTTGTCCATTAGATAAAAAATATAATCCTATAGAAATTTAAAATAAACTCATTATATAAAATTGGCCTCTGTAGCCGAAAGGTTGCAGAGGCCTTTTTATTTTAATATTCACGAAATTCTACTTATTAGTAGGATACCCTTATCAGGAATATGCTAATCTCACAGTCCACATCTTTTCATCATCTTATGAAAATTTGTGCGATTAATTCCAGCATGTTCTGCCGCTTTAGTAATATTTCCGTCAAATTTTTTCAGAAGCTTTTTAATGAATTTTTTTTCAACTTTACGTTTTGCATTTTTTGCTGAATCTTTTCGAATCTTATCCATTTCCGACCAGGTTTCAGGGATTTTATCAATAGAATTATCAAAGCTGCTTGAAGAAGTCAAATTTGCATCAAGATGTTTGGGCTGAATAATTTTAGAATCTCTACTTAAAATAACAGCACGGGAGATAATATTTCTTAGTTCTCGAACATTTCCAGGCCAGGAATAGTTTTGTAATAAATCTAAGGATTCGGGGGCTAGTTCCTTTTTTATACTACATTTAAACTCATCACAACTTTTATTGATAAAATATTTTGTTAAAAGAGGTATGTCAGATTTTCTTTTTCTTAATGGTGGTACATTAATTGGAAAGACATTCAGACGATAAAACAGATCCTGACGAAATTTTCCATTTTTCACCATGGTTTCTAGATCCTGATTAGTTGCAGCTATGATCTTGGCCTCAGTAGTAATTGGAGTATTGCCGCCCACTCTTTCAAAAACTTTTTCCTGAATTACTCGCAATAATTTGACTTGAGAATCTAGATGTAATTCGGATATTTCATCAAAAAATATAATGCCGTCAGAAGCTACTTCAAATTTTCCAATCTTACGTTTATCTGCTCCAGTGAAAGCTCCTTTTTCATGACCAAATAATTCTGATTCCAAAAGATGAGCAGGTATTGCAGCACAGTTAAGCGGAATAAAGGGCGTATCGTCATTATTGTCCCGATGGAGATGGATCTGTCGGGCAACTATTTCCTTGCCAACTCCACTTTCTCCTGTGATCAAGACAGTGCTTAGATTATTGGCTACAAGTTGAATTTTTTCCTTTACCTGCTCCATGATTTCACTCTCACCAACCAGATTATAATAGGGACTGGCAACCTGATTTTGCAATTCATCATGCTGAATTTTTTGTACCCGTTCCTTTAATGATTTTTTTATAACCAGATCAAGTTCGCCCAGATTTGGCGCTTTGGAAATGTAATCAACCGCTCCCATTCGAATGGCTTTCACTGCTGTTTCTACTGAGCTATGACCGGTTATCATTATTACTGGTAAATTTTTGTCAATTTTCTTTATCTGTTGGAGTATTTCTATGCCATTTTCACCATTTTCCAGAATCAAATCGAGAAGAACGACATCGGGATTGATTTCATTAACTTTTTTAAGGCCCTTAGATTGAGTTCTCGCTGAAGAAAATTCATAATCAGTTTTTAGTAAAACTTCCATTGAGCGGGTAAAATTTTTGTCATCATCAATCAATAGAATTGATGGCTTCATGTCTATATCCTTTTGATTAATTCAATTCTCATCGTTGTTTTTTCAGCATCACTTTCCAGAAGTTTAAGATTTCCTCTATATTTCTGCAAAAGATTTCTACTAATATAAAGTCCCTGTCCCGAGCTATCGGTTGTCGAAAAACTGCTTTCAAATATTTTTTTCTGAATACCCTCTGGTATAGCGGGGCCATTATTAGTTATATCTATATTAACTTTGGAAACAGGAGAGGATAACTTTAGTGTTATATTCTTTGATCCATTGCAACCGCGTAGAGCTTTAATTGAATTTGTGATCAGATTGTCAATTATCCGCCCTAATTGATTAGGCTGAATTAAAACAGTATAGTCCAATTCATCTTCTAGAACTCGATGCAAATGAATATTCTCTTGTTGAAATTTATTTTTAAAGGAATTAGTGACATTTTTTATAACTTCAATAGCATCACAGCTAAAGTAATCAAAGACAACTTCCCTTATATTGCGTAAATACTTTTTATAATTTCTTAGATAATTATCCAGAGATAGTAACAATTCTCGATCAATTGTATCTTCTTTTGTGATTTTTTCTATATTCTCATTAATTTCATCAAAATAATTAGATAGTCCAGAGAGTAGTTCTTCATCAATTTTGGCCTGGCGGGCTTGCGAATATATTTCTCGCAATTCTTTATTAATTGCCTGGCTATATATTTGCGCTAATTCTCGTACTCTCTTCTTGAAATTTTGATTTGATCTCAGATCGGTGGGAGGATTTTTACATAACAAATGAAGACTATTAATTGTACTGTAAGCCCATTCTCCATGATTAAAATCAAGAATATTATTAAACAATTTCTCAAGTGCTTCATCCCGACTTACAGTACTCCGTTTATAAATGCTATATGTCGAAATAAGAGGTAAAAGACAACCAATAAAAACGGCCATACCGGGATATAGATAATTGATAAAATTGGGATTATTGCGAACGCCAATATATATTATCCAGAAAAGGGAAACATTAATAAAAACGAATAAGCCTGTAGTAAGATTTGTCCAATAGAAATATTTGTAGCCAACTCTTACTCCAATAAAAATGAAACATGCGGCTGCAGCAATGCTGATCAGGAAAGAATAGGTAGTATTCAACCGTAATAAAAATAATAAACTTGATAACTTTTGGTAAATCCAGGAATATATTTTATTGTCAGGGTAAATTTTTAGAATCTGAGCTGGATGTATATTTTTTCTGACGATTGTCTCGTCATTATTTACAATTTTTATATCAAAGCTTTTGTCTGAAGGTACTCCAAAATGGATTCTGTTCATACTGTACATATTGCTTCCTGGCCAAGCTGTCCCGATTTCCTTATGAGCGTATAAAAAATCTTGATTGTTGAGATGGCCCGATTCATAGATTTCTATAACAGTTCCGGTTTGATATGGATAATAGCGAGCTGAAATTAATTCAATCTCAAGATAATTATCTGAATTTGTTTGATTTTCCCACACAACATTAGTGCCTCTTCGAATTCCAAATACATCCAGATCACCATCATTATCAATGTCAATTAAACCTGCACCAGTTACAAAAGGAGTGCTAATGCTATATTCCCGACTCTTTTCTTGAAAAGTTTTTCCATTATTTATCAGCAGATAATTTTTTCGCTTTGTCAGATCACTAAATAAAATATCAAGATTGCCATCATTATTCATATCGCCAGAGAGTAAATAGGAGGGAGTAGTTTCTCTGATTTTTTCGGGAAGATATTTATCAGTTTGATCTTCAAATTGACCATTTATATTTTCAAAAAGAGTCAGCCCAAAATTTTTACTATTGCTATCAATTATATCAAGATCACCATCATTGTCAAAATCAATTCCAATAGAATAGCGGGTAAATTGATAAGATGAATCTTTCCTATTAATAGCGCTACTATCCCGCAAATATTTTTCACCCTGAGAGATCAGCAATTTATTTTCCAGCCATTTTGTGCTAACATATATATCTTTTATCTTATCATCATTAAAATCGGAAAATAATGAGCTGGGATTCCAGCCTCTGGTTTTCTCAAAAATTTTATTAGATCGAGTAAAGGAATATCCTTTGTTTTTATTAATCTGAACGATTTCTCCGCCCGGTTTACGTCCCTGTGTATATAAACTGGAAATAAATAAATCCTGACGATCATCTCTATTAAAATCAATTGTCTGAATTCTAGAAATGAAGTCATCCTTGAACTCTCCGATCTCCAGTCTTTTAGCAAAAAGGTCCTGGTTATAAGAAAAATAAATTTTGAGAATATTATTATCGTCTAATAATACAAAATCTATGTTTCCATCATAATTAAAATCGGAATAAGTAAATTTCTGAATGTCACCCAAATTTCTGAGTTCATATTCACTGGTAACATCATTAAAATTTTGACCCTGCGCATTTATATACAGTCGGCTGAATTGGTTATCACCGGAATTTATCACCAAAATATCGTCATAATTATCTTTATTTATATCAAAGATAGCAAAGCCGGAACTATTTTCATAATTCCCACCTTCAAGATGGTATTTATTTGTCCGGTCAGTAAAAAATGATCCACTTCTTAACTTACCCTTGTATAAATGGTTATCAATAGAGATCAAAAAGATATCAGTATTGTTATAAAAATAAGCTTTTTTAATATCTTCATTTTCCACAAGTCTAATGTGTTTCCATTTTGTATCCTGGTATAAGAAAGCGCTTTTAGTAATATTGGGTATTGCAATACCGTTTGTGTCCGAATTAAAATGATACTGAATATTTTGATCTTGAAATATTTTTTTTATATTGCTGATTTTTTTATTTTTCAGGGAAAACTTTATTTCATATCCACTGGTTGTATAAGCTTTGAAATAATTATCTTCAGTTGGGACTATTCCCCTTATATCAGCACTAAGTGAATCAGGTAGCGGAATGTTAATGAATTTATTTGATTCCATGAGATACAGGCCCTCATCGCGTGTGCCAAAAATGATTTGCCCATTCCGGGTCTTTCTAGCAGTCATAATGTGATTTTCAATTGGGTTCGAAATTTTAACAATTTTATCAGGAGCTATCTTATATATATTTCCCCAATCCCCATAATTAATTATATTTCCATTTCCGTCCTGCAAAAAGTAACGATTAGGAGCAGATGAAACAGTCTTATATTTTTGCCAATTTTTGCCATTATAGGAGTAATAGTGATTATTGAAATTTTGGTCAATTAACGATCCAATTATAAAATTGTTATTTACCCAATAATAATTATAATCAACAAAACTTATCTCTTTTGACTGAGGAGGTGAAATTTTTTTCCAGTTTGAGTTATTTTTATAGATAATGGATCCATCAGTAGTGGCAATATAAAGGCTATCTGAAGAATTAAATTTAAATATACTGTGGGGAGTACCAGGAAATGAATCCACACTTTCCCATTGGATTTTTATATCCTCAGCAGACAGAAATAATATTGTAGTCCAAATAAAAATAAATATTCGATACATAATTCCCTTAGAAATATAATGTCATAAACTAATTATTGTTGTGCTAACATGCAACAGTGTAGTTGATGCAGATCACACATTGGCCAATTTGATGATGAGCGATAATTTTCGTTAAATACTGTTATTATTGAATTAAAGTATCTTTTATTAGGTTGGTATATAATTTGAAACAATAAGAGTGGAACCAAAAAGGAAAGCCGATTATGCCTAATCAGAATGAAAATTATTACAAATTATGTTCAGCATGCAGATTTTATTGTCATATAAATGAACCTGATGAATATTGCTCACAATGTGGTACAAAATTGATTTCCAGTTGTCCTCAATGTCATAATCGAATTGACAATCCTCATGCCCGCTATTGCAAATTTTGTGGAGAGCCTCTACCGGGAAGACAATTAAGCAAAGAAAAAGAATTTTAATCAATCATAAGGAGAAGAAATGTCCTTAATCCGAATTTTAGTCATCAGCTTAATTGTAACGTTATTTTTACTAAAAGTACCTTAGAATTACAAAATAAATTTACTTTTTACCAAGATGAATTTTAACAATGAAAATAAAGGAAATTGCGATCATGCCAATTTTCAAAAAAAGGAGAAATAAGATGAGACAGGTAATAATTTTATCATTAATCGCTTTTTTGTTGCTCTTTGCTAATTGTGCTTCCCAAAGCTATGCTGATAGACTTGATGTTTATGGAATTGGTGCTGGGCCTAAACCAGGATCGAATGATGCCCATGCTATTGATGAATCAAAGCTAAATAATGCTAAAGTGGCCTATACACCGCAATTAGTTATAAAAGAACAGGATGTAAGCAAAAATACTAAAGCAGCTCTTGGGGATGCTCTAACCCGGGAATTTGAAGGTAAACCAGAATTGCTAGCAGCCTGGTTGTCCGAAAAACAGGATCTTGAAAATGTTGCTCTATTGATTGATAAGAATGGTGTAGTCGCCTGGCACGGAAGATTTAACAAACAGGATGTACCTGGCGTCATTGGGGTGGAAGGTTACAAAATGCTAGGCGGTGCGCAAAGGATCACTTTTTCTGAAGCCTTAAAGAAATATGTTGATAAAGAAAAGACTCAGAAATATAAAGAAGATAAAAAAATTGAATTCAAAAAAGGCTTTTTTGATTATGGTAAAGAAGGCCCGTTTGTCTATACTAAACTTCCTCAACTGAAAGTAAAAGGCTCTGACGGAACAACAGTTGATATTTCTGAAGTAGCCCAAAATGGTAAACCTACTCTTCTGATTTTCTTTATGTCCAGTGCCCGCAAAAAAGAAGCAGCAGATAAAGCACAAAATGCAATTGGTTTTATCACAAGTGGAGGCGGAACCCAGAAGATTGTCCCTCAAAAAGTTCTCTACTTTATTGAAGATGGCTATTTATTTGAGAAATGATTTTAGCCCCTTTCACTATTCTGAGCAGGGAAGCAATTCAGCTTCCCTGTTCTCGTTTTTTTAATTTCTAGATATTTAAAATCAAAACGTTTTTTCAATTCGGGGTAAATTAATTTTAATGGAGTAAACTCATGAACAAAAAATTTAATGTAGTATTAATGATTTGCATTCTGATTTTTATGCAAATTGGAATTCTAACCGCACGACCCAAAGAAAAAGTCAGTTTTAAAACTCAACCTTTACAAAGTCTTGAGGATAATTATCAAAATTTTGTGGTAACTCAATCTGGTAATAATGATACAATTTTTTATGAAAGTTTTGAAACTGGAACTGATGGCTGGTCACAAAAGGATAATGATGGTGACGGCCAGATCTGGTCCTGGAGTACTGATGAGCAGGCACCGGTTGATACTTTTGCTCATTCTGGCGATTATGGCCTTAGTGTGGAGTGGAATTATTCAACTAATAATGATGACTGGTTATTCACTCCTCCTATTGTTTTACCGGAAGCTGACTCAATAGAATTTTCATTTTGGGCTTATTCTCTCTGGCCAGACTACCCAGAAGATTTTAATGTTAAACTCTCAACAGATACCAGCTCGACGGATATATCTAATTTTACAGTTACTCTTGATACAGTCAGGTCTGTTCCGGGTACCTGGACAAAATACTCCTACGATCTGTCTAATTATGCTGGACAACCTATATATTTATCTGTTCAGTGTGTTTCTTTTGATAGCTGGTATTTGATTGTAGATGATTTTTTACTTGTTGAAAAGGGAGCATCGACAACATTAGCAGCCGATTTTAGTGCCGATGTAACGTCCGGTCCTGCGCCCTTGATAGTTAATTTCTCTGATCAATCCAGCGGTGCAACAACTTATGAGTGGGATTTTGACAATGATGGAACACTGGATGCAACTGCCGATCCCAATCCTTCTTATACCTATAATTCAGCGGGTACTTATTCGGTCTCCTTAACTGTAACCGATGGAACAGGAGGAATCGTCACTGAGACTAAAACTGATTATATTACTGTTAGTTCTGGTGATGTGATCACATCCACTACAACAGGTGGTAATTGGAATGACGGCTCCACCTGGGTTGGGGGAGTAGTGCCTACAGAAAGTGATAATGTAGTAATAGATGGCCCAGTCTATGTTGATGGTGACCGTCACTGTAACAACATTACTATTAATAGCGGTAAGATTATTCAAAATCTAGGGAATTCCGATGATTTAATATTGCATGGTGATCTGCTCAATAATGGAACTATTCGTAACAATCCTGATGGATATGATTTTAATGTGGAATTATCCGGCGATCTCCACAACAATGGAGTAATTAACAATAATATGATCACTTTTGAGGGAACTTCTGATCAAACTATTTCTATGACAAATACTGCTGAATTTTCTGGGGTCCGGATTACTGATACTGATAGCACCAGTCAATTGATAGCAGGTTCGGAACTGTTTTTTCACAATGTAGAATTATACTTTAATGATTCTTATGTTGCAGGTGAATTTGTACTGCCGGAAGGTTCAGGCTTTGATATCAATATATCAGGTAGTGAAAGTAATATACAATATACAGAGCTTATAGGTAATGGCAATTCTCTTGTGATGTCTGATAGTGCTTACTTATCATTACATACTTACTTATCAGACATACTTCTTAAAGGCACAATTCAGATTGATGGTGATGATGTTTATTTTACAGGGCCATCTGTAATTTTGCAAGATACATTGCAAAACCTTGGTTATAATGATGACCTTCAGGTTCCTGGTACACTAAACAATAACGGAGTTATCAGAGATAATCCCAATGGCTATGACTTTAATATTGATCTATCAGGTGATTTGAATAATAATGGCCTGATTACTAATAATAAAATAACACTTGTTGGCACTTCTGATCAACATATTTCAATGTCTAGTTCGGCTGAATTTAATAGCGTAAGAATTTCTGATACCGATAGCACCAGTAATGTAATTGCTGGTTCTGAATTGGTCTTCAATGATGTGGAATTATATTTTAATGATTCATATTCGGCCGGTCACTTAATTCTTCCTGCTGGTTCAGGCTTTGATTTAAGCCTTATCGGCAGTGAAAGCAAGACCGATTACATAAATATAATTGGGAATGGCAATAGTCTCTTTATGTCTGATAGTTCTTATTTGTCCACCCATACCTATCTCTCAGATATTGTTTTAAAAGGTACAATCCAAATTGATAATGATGATGTATATTTTGTTGGGCCATCTGTAATAGTGGAAGATACACTTCAAAATTATGGATACAATGACGATTTACAAGTCCTTGAAGTTTTAAATAATAATGGTGTAATCAGAGATAATCCTGGTGGTCATGATTTTAATATTGAACTTCAAGGTGACCTAAATAATAATGGTGTGATTATTAATAACAAAATAACATTAGATGGTGTTTCTGATCAACATATTTCAATGTCTAGTTCAGCTGAATTTAATAGCGTAAGAATTTCCGATACCGATAGCACCAGTAATGTAATTGCTGGTTCTGAATTGGTCTTCAATGATGTGGAATTATATTTTAATGATTCATATTCTGCAGGTCACTTAATTCTTCCTGCTGGATCAGGTTTTGATTTAAGCCTTATCGGCAGTAAAAGTAAGACCGATTACATCAATATAGTTGGTAATGGTAACAGTCTCTTCATGTCTGATAGTTCTTATGTATCCACACATACCTACCTTTCGGATATTATATTAAAAGGTACAATCCAGATAGATGGTGATGATGTTTACTTTGTAGGGCCATCTGTAGTTCTGGAAGATACTCTGCAAAATCTTGGTTACAGTGATGACCTGAATATCAAAGGTGTACTGATAAATAATGGTATTATCCAGGATAACCCAAATCAATATGATTTTAATATTGATCTATCAGGAAATTTAATCAATAATGGGATTGTTGATAATTATAGCATTACAGTTAATGGTTCCGAGCCTCAAGATATCATTTTAAATGATAACAAAGACATAAAAGCCTCAATAAATTTTCATGCTATGCTTGGAACTGGCGATTATCAATGGTATTTCAATGATACACAAATAGCGGAGGCAACCCAGGATATTTATTCACTTGATTCTTTATCAATGGATGAATATGGTGTTTATTATTGTAGCACTAATGAAGGTGATTCCCGCCCAATTAAAATTTCTGGCCAGGAGACAGGAGAATCAGAGTGGGTCGCTATCTCAGAATTGTCAGCATCTATTCGGGAAATTTATTTTCTCAATTCAGATACTGGTTATGCTGTCGGTGGTGGGTCAATTTATGATACAGAAGGTGGTGGAATAGTTTTTAAAACCACCAATGGAGGCCAGGACTGGTCTGAGTCATCTCTGCCAGGTGATCCTCCCTTTTCCTCGGTGAATTTTACCGATGAAAATAATGGCTGGGCTGTAGGCGGAAAAACTTCTGAATGCAGAATTTTCTACACCAGTGATGGTGGAAATACCTGGACAGAGCAGACCTCAGCAACTTCAAGCCGTCCAACCCATGTATTCTTCATCAATGAAAATAAAGGCTGGATAAGTAGTGACGCCGGACATATTCAATCTACTTCTGATGGCGGTGCAAATTGGACATTACAGGAAACTCCAACTTCCGAACATGTAATGGAGATTATGTTTACTGATGAAAATACTGGCTGGGCCGGTGCTCAATATGCTACTATTCTACATACAACTGATGGAGGCGATACTTGGACCGAGCAAAATAGTGGTATTTCACGACCATCTTTTGAGGATAGAGGTTTTGGCAATCTTGATTTTGTTAATGGCACTACAGGCTGGATTTGCAGTGACCAGGGCTTAATTCTGCATACAAAGGATGGTGGAAGTAACTGGAATCTTCAAGAAAATCCTGCTGATGGATTAAATCTCAATGCAATTGATTTTATCAATGAAAATATTGGTGTGGCTGTTGGAGCAATGGGAACTGTACTCTTCACTGAAGATGGTGGTGCAAACTGGCACAAAAGTCCTTTTGCCAACACTGACTGGCTCTCCGATGTAACAATTTTGAGCGATTCTGTAGTTTACATTTCCGGCCAGAATAAGATCTATAAATTTGCACCTAAGGAAGCTCCCGATCTTATGGCTGACTTTGGGGCTGAACCAACTACTGGAAATGCACCATTAACTGTGCAATTTACCGACATGTCAATCGGTTCACCTGATTCCTGGATTTGGGATTTTGGTGATGGCAATTCAAGCACGGAACAGAATCCCTCTCATACTTATGAAATAGCTGGTAATTTTTCAGTAGAATTAACTGTTGATCGCGGAGAAATCCAGAGTACAGTTATGAAAGAAAATATTATTACAGTTAACAAAGTAGAGCAGGATACTAGCTATTGGTCATTTTTACATCCCACACCTACAACTAATTATACTTTTGATGCCGAATTTGTCACTCCTGATGTTGGCTTTGCCTGTTCAGATAGGGGAGTAGTAATAAAAACCTCTAATGGAGGATCAGACTGGGAACTCCTGCCGACAATTACAAAAGAGAATCTCAGAGGAATATCCTTTCTTGATGAAATGACCGGGTTTGCATGTGGTAATCAATACACAATTATTAAAACTACTGATGGTGGGGTGACCTGGCAGGATGTAAGTTACCAAGATGATATGGTATATAATCTTTTTGATATTTATACTCTGGATGAAAATACTGCCATAGCAGCAGGATACAGTGGCATCATTCTAAAGACAACAGACGGAGGAGTATCCTGGGAAATGATTGGAGTGCCTAATGATGCCGAAAATAGCGATCTTAACGATCTCACTTTTCTCGATGATAACACAACCGGTTTCGCAGTTGGTAGCAGTGGAAATATTTTAAAAACAACTGATGCAGGCGAGAGCTGGAGCTTGATTACTTCTCCAGTCAGTGAATATTTTTACAAATGCTATTTTATCGATAATTCTACAGGCTGGATTGTTGGTTCTGATAATACTGCCCTTAAAACTACTGATGGAGGTGAAAGTTGGACTTCCTATTCCGGAGATTCTTATTATGCTTATAAAGATGTCTATTTTACCGATAGCAATACCGGTTATATTCTCAAAGAAAATGGCATAATAAAAACTACCGATGGCGGTCAAAACTGGGAAAGCATAGTATCCGACTATACCTACAATCTAAATGGATTTATAGTTTCCGATTTTGACAATGTTTTTGCCTACACATGGGGAGGTCATTTAATTCATACAACCGATGAGTGGGCCACCTATGAATCGACTAATTCCCACACTGCAAAGATCATTGAAGATGTAGGTTTTATTGATCCCTATACTGGTTTTACTGTTGATCGTGGAGGAAAATTATTGCAAACCAATGATGGCGGAGAAACCTGGAGTATTGGCCATGAAGCCAGCTTCGGACTTTATGCCCTTGAAATCATTTCTTCTAGTAAAGTTATTGCAGTAGGAAGAAATGGAGCCATAGTAACTTCAGAAGATAATGGTGAAACCTGGACTGAGATGCGACTTGATGACGATGCCCTTCGCTATGAATCATTTTTCGGCCTCGATATTGTGACAAGTAGCATCTATTATGCTGTAGGTTCCGATGGGTCGATCATAAAAACAACCGATGGTGGACAAAGTTGGAGCGCTCAAACTTCCAATTATACAGAATCACTCAATGATGTTACCTTTCTTGATCAGGATAATGGTTTTGCAGTTGGCGGAAATTATTCCGAGGCCAAAATGTTGCATACAACCGATGGTGGTAGTAGCTGGAATAGTGTAACCGTGCCTGTGGAGCAGGAACTGGAAGCAATTACTTTTATTAATAGTAGCAAAGGATTCGCTGTTGGTTCAGATGCTATATTGATAAAAACTACTGATGGTGGATCTACCTGGGAGAGTATTTCAATACCAGTTGAAGGATATTCAACTGGTTTTCATGATATTCAATTTGTGGATGAAAATAATGGAATGATCGTTGGCGCTGAAGGCCTGGTCTATTATACAACTGATGGTGGAGAAACCTGGACATTAGATGAATCTTTCATTAGTGATGCCTGGTTAAATTCAATCTATTTTCTTAATAATGATTATGGCTTTGCCGTTGGTATGTATGGAAGTATATTCAAATATCAAAAGGGTACAGTTGGAATTGAAAGTAAAAAACAGATTGTTGAATTGCCTGATAATTATCAACTCTATCAGAATTATCCCAACCCTTTTAATCCCACTACAACCATTATGTATGACCTGCCCCAGGAAAGCATAGTTAAATTAACTATCTACGATCTAACTGGAAGAGTAGTAGATGTTCTTGTATCAGAAATACAATCCGCTGGTCGTCATACAGTTATCTGGGAAGCTGCTAATAAACCTTCTGGAATGTACTTATTTCATCTACAATCTGGTAACCATTCCTCAGTTAAGAAAATGATGTTATTAAAATAAATTATCGCCCAAAACCCCTGATGTGCGATAAACATGCCTCCTGGAGTAAATACTTCAGGAGGTTTTTCTTTTTAATTGGCTTAATTTTGTGTTTTTTATTTATTGGGTGGGATATTGGCAGAGTCTAGGTACTTTTTCTAGTAAAAGTCTACTTTTCTAACACCTAATTCTTATAAATAAAGCAAAGAAGTATGCAACAATGTTGTTCATAAAATTATAAAAATATTGCAGAAAATTTCTACTACTTATAATTTATAAGTTATTTACATGGAAAATATTAAGGAATTCGAGGAAATATATTATGAAAAAAATGATTTACTTTACGCTATTGTTTTCTCTTTTAATATCTAATTGCCAGAAGTCTTCAAGTAATGAAATATTTCAAGTATCAACAATTGATGCTCTCCTGGCAGGAGTATTTGACGGAGATGTGAGTGGTATGAATTTGTTGAAAGAAGGAAATTTTGGAATTGGAACTTTTGACGACCTGGATGGAGAAATGATAGTACTTAATGATACAATTTTCCAGGTTAAAGCTGATGGAAAAGTTTATCAGCCAGATCTAGAAATAGAAACGCCCTTTGCCTCTGTTTGCAATTTTAAAACTGATACAACTGTGACCATCTCAGAAACAATGAGTCTAAATACCACTGAAAAAAGGCTTGATAAAATATTACCCAATAAAAATTTATTCTATGCAATCCGCATAAAAGGTGATTTTAGTTATATGCACACCAGAAGTGTTCCCAACCAGGATAAGCCCTATCCACCTCTTAAAAAGGTTACAAAAAATCAGCCGGAATTCCGTATGGACAAAATTTCAGGAACGATACTTGGATTTTGGTGTCCTACTTATGTCAAAGGGATTAATGTACCTGGCTATCACCTTCATTTTATCAGTAATGAGCGAAATCGGGGAGGGCATATTTTAGATTTCGAAATTGTAAAAGGGCAGGTAGCTATTGATATTATTGATAAATTTACCTTGCAATTACCATCAGATAATGAGTTTGGAAAAACTGATCTCAGTCAAGATCGTAGCCGAGAATTAGA
>DATGCI010000166.1:0-42531 GCA_035312185.1 bacterium | reverse complement strand
TATTTTTGGATGCGGATACGCAGATGCGGATACGGAAATATTCTCGAAGAGGTTCTGAGCGTTATAGAGCGTTATTGAGAACCCTAAAGACCCCCCTTAGAATACTAAAAGGTTTAGAGCAAGAAACCCTAAACCCTTGTTTTTTCAATGGTGCCGAAGGGGGGAGTCGAACCCCCACAGTTCGCAAGAACCGGCGGATTTTGAATCCGCTGCGTCTACCAATTCCGCCACTTCGGCTTTAAATAACATCGGAAAATTAAAATTAATAGTAACAAAAACCAATTAAAATTCTCTAAATTTACAGGGTTGGGGGACAAAACCTTAAAATATAATATTTTTACTTTTGATATTTGATAAATAATTTATATTATTGTTGGACAGTAATTGATAGATTGTTAACTGTATAAAGGAGAATATAAATGTCATCTTATGGAGATTATACAACCTTAGCGGAGCTTTTTAATTATGCTACTAATAAATTTGCTAAGGAAGTTGCCTATAAATATAAAGTAGGTGAAGAATGGAAATCTATGACCTACAGTCAGGTCAGAGAAGAAGTCGAAGATGTATTCGGCGGACTTAAAAAATATGGATTAAAACCTCATGATCATGTTGGTATAATGGCTGAAAATAGCCGGCATTGGGCAATGGTCGATTATGCTACTTTGAGTGCCCGGGCCACCCTGACAACTATTTATCCTACCCTGACAACAAAACAGGCTAAGTGGATTATCTTGCACTCTGAGTGCAAATTTTTATTTGTTGGCACTGAAAAAGAAGCCGAAAAAATTGTGCCTGTTTTTGATACATTACCAAAAGTACAGAAAGTATTTGTGATCAATGATGATCCGATCGACCACCCTGATTTTTTACCTTTTAGTGATCTTATTGAGAAAGGCAAACAATATATTAATCAATACCCAGCAGAGTTTGAAAAAGATATAAAATCGGTAGAACCGGAAGATGTAGCCACATTGATCTATACTTCCGGGACAACTGGTGTTCCTAAGGGTGTTATGCTGACTCATAAAAATATTGTTGCTAATGTTCTCGATTCGCTCCAGGCTCTTAATATATCAACAAAAGATTCCATGCTCTCGTTTTTGCCCTTAAGTCATTCATTTGAAAGAACCGGTGGGCATTTTTGTCCTTTTGCCGAAGGCGCTACTGTTTGTTATGCCGAAAATATATTGAAAGTTGCTCAAAATATTGTAGAAGTTAGACCAACTATGATGATGACAGTGCCCCGGCTTTTGGAAAAAATTTACACTAAAATTACTTCCAAACTCCAGAAGGAATCAAAAATCAAACAGAATCTATTCTCCTGGGCTCTTAATGTTGGTGAAAAAGTTTTTAAACTGGAAAATTCGGGCCAAAAAGTTGGATTTTTCCTGCGCCAAAAACATAACCTGGCCACTAAACTGGTTTTTTCTAAAATTCAGGAAAAAGTGGGCGGCCGGCTTAGGTATATGGTCTCAGGCGGAGCACCCTTACCCCAAAAAGTTGCCCTGTTTTTAAATAGCGCCGGTGTTACAGTTCAGGAAGGTTATGGATTAACTGAAACTTCACCTGTTCTTTCTGCAAATCGTTTGGGCGCCAATAAAATCGGTACTGTTGGGCCGCCTCTAGAAACTGTCAGGACTAGAATTGCTTCTGATGGTGAACTGCTGGTAAAAGGCCCTAACGTAATGAAGGGCTATTATAAAAATGAAGAGGAAACCCACAAAGCCATTGACGATGATGGCTGGTTTCATACCGGCGATATTGCTGAAATTGATGAAGATGGATTCATAAAAATTACTGATAGGAAAAAACATATAATTGTAACTGCTGGTGGTAAAAATGTTGCACCCCAGCAGATGGAAGGTATCCTGGTCACATCAAAATGGATCGAACAGGTAGTAATTGTGGGCGATGATAGAAAGTATCTTGGGGCTCTAGTTGTACCTTCTTTCCCAAATCTGGAAGAATGGGCCGAGGAAGAGGGGTTAAATTACAATAGTAAAGAAGAACTTATCAATCATCCTAAAGTAAAAGCCATCTATGATAATACTATCAAAGATTCTATGGATGGTTTTGCTCAGTTTGAAAAAGTCCGTAAGTATAAATTGTTAACCAAAGAATTCACAATTGAAGACGGTGAACTCACGCCATCATTAAAAATAAAAAGAAATGTTGTTCTCAAAAAATATGCTGATAAAATCGATGAAATGTACAGCGTTTAAATAAAAGAGGCCAAAAACAATGGGGAAAACTTATAAAGAAACTGGAGTGGACATCGAAGCTGGAGAAGAAGCTGTCTCCAGCATAAAGGATATGGTTGGCTCTACTTTTTCTGATAATGTCCTTACGCAAGTGGGCAGCTTTGGAGCCTGTTATTCCTTTCCTGTGGAAAAATACAAAAATCCGGTTTTAGTTTCCAGTTCTGACGGAGTAGGAACAAAATTGATTGTTGCCAATAAAATGAATAAGCATGATACGATTGGTCAGTGTTTGGTCAATCATTGTGTAGATGATATTTTGACAATTGGCGCTCGCCCCCTTTATTTCCTTGACTATGTAGGTACAGGAAAGCTGGTTCAGGAAAACTTCAAACAAATTGTAAAAGGGCTCACAATTGCCTGTAAAGAGAATGAATGCTCATTGATCGGTGGAGAAACAGCAGAAATGCCGGATGTTTATCAGGAAGAAGATTATGATCTTGTCGGTAATATTACTGGCGTAGTTGAAAAAGATAATATTCTCACCAACAGAGTTCAAAAAGGCGATATTTTAATTGGACTTCAGTCTTCTGGCCTGCATACTAATGGCTATACTTTAGCTCGCAATGTTCTACTGGGCAGGCACAAAGTTGAAGATTATGTTGATGCTTTAGGCTGTACTGTTGGCGAGGAAATGTTGAAAGTTCACCGCTCATATTTGAAACCAGTTAGTCCGCTGCTAGAAAAATCGGGTTTGCATGGCATTAGTCACATTACAGGTGGTGGTATCTTAGGTAATACAAAGCGGGTTGTGCCTGATAATTTTACTATAAAAATAGACTGGCAAGCCTGGGAATGGCTGCCAGTTTTTAAATATATTCAGGAACTTGGCGGCGTTGATGAAAAGGAGATGCGCCATGTTTTCAATCTGGGAATTGGTCTTATATTAATTGTTGATCCTGATTGTGTTGATGATTTCACTGATAATTTAAATAAATCTAAAGAAAAAACTTTCATACTCGGTGAAATTGCTTAATTTCTGTAGATCTGGAAAGGTCGGTAATTGAATTACGAGGTTTCACACGTGCAAAATAAAAATTTAAACTCAATAGCTGTTTTAGGTGCAGGAAGCTGGGGAACGGCCAGTGCCATTCATTTACATAAAAATGGTCATAAAGTTGTGCTCTGGGAGTACTTTGAGGAAAATGTAGCTCTTATGAACAAAACCCGCAAAAATCCTCTTTTACCCGGCATTCCCATACCTAAAGATATTGAGATAACAGGAGATCTGGATCATACTGTTAAGCAGGCTTCTATTGTCTTGATTGTTGTCCCTTCCCATGCTGTAAGACAATTATTGGAAAAATTACATAATAAAATTCAAGATAAACTGATTGTCAATCTGGCAAAAGGTCTGGAACGTAAGACAATGAAAAGGATGAGTGAAGTCATCAATGAAGTGGCGGACATTCCAGACGATAGAATTGTCACTCTACATGGACCAAGCCACGCTGAGGAAGTGGCCCGAGAAGTGCCGACTGCTGTGGTCGCTGCTTCCCAAAGTAAAGATTCTGCAGAAACAGTTCAAGAATTGTTTATGTCTGATTATTTTCGGGTTTATACAAATCAAGATTTAGTAGGGGTGGAAATCGGCGGTTCAGTGAAGAATGTGATTGCAATTGCCTCGGGTATGTGTGATGGTCTCGGCCTTGGCGACAATTCTAAAGCAGCCTTGATTACTCGAGGCTTAATGGAAATCACTAGATTGGGGATGAAACTAGGAGCAAAGGAAGAAACCTTTGCCGGACTTAGCGGGGTTGGCGACCTGATAGTGACTTGCAATAGCCAGCACAGTCGTAATCGCCATTTAGGTGAAGAGGTGGGCAAAGGCCGCAAAATGAAAGATGTTCAGGACGGAATGACCATGGTTGCCGAAGGTGTTTATACTGCTGATACAGTTCACCAGATGTCACAAAAATATAATGTACTGATGCCAATTTCCAATCAGGTCTATCAGATTTTATACAATGATAAAGACCCCCGCCAGGGATTGCGGGATCTTATGACGAGAGAACCAGTTGATGAGAGACATACAATACCGGGAGAAAATCATTGAGTAAATTATTTTTCAGAATCCAATTTATATTAATTCTAATTTTCACATTTATGCCAGCGCAAAAACTAAAGAAACAGCCAATTGCTGTTGATGCGCCACCGGCTTTGAGAAAGGTATCTCCGGAGCAGGTCACTGTTAAAAGACTGGCTAAGCCTGTTGAAGTAGGTGATACCACCTTTTTCATTCGATCTGATATAAATGAAACTCAGAATGTGAATCTTGAGGAGGTCGCCTTTTACAGAAAATATTCAGGCGATTTGATTGAAGTTTATGTGGAAGTAGCAGAATTTGACAGTAATCGTGTTACTGAAGCAGATGTGGATTCTATTGTTGATAGATTAGTTAACAAGACGCCGGAGGGCTCTATCAATCCGGATAAAGGAATTTATGCCAATGAAATTGATGTTGTAGGAGATCCACCGGATGTTGATTACAATGGCAAACTTAATGTACTTCTTATCGATGTTCGCGATGGATACGATCCGGAAACGTCCACTTCCTATGTGGCTGGTTATTTTGACCCTCTTGATCAAATGGGAACCCGGGGTAATTTTTCAGAAATTATTTATATTGATACCAATCCTGCTGATTTAACTTCTGAATATGTGCATACGATTGTGGCTCATGAATTGCAGCATTTGATCCATTATAATTATGACACTAATGAAGCCGATTGGCTCAATGAAGGAATGTCTGTGTTAGTTCCCAAGATACTGGGATTTGAAGGGCGCAATTTCGGAAGTTTTCTAGCTAAACCCAATAACAAACTTAATAATTGGGAGGGCACGCTAGAGGATTATTCCAAGGTGGGATTGTGGACATACTATATATTTAACAGATTTGGTATTGATTTCATCAGTGATGTAATTCAAACTGATGTCAATTCTCTGGATAGTTACAACGCTGTATTAGATGAAAGAACCAGTATATCTTCTGTCCGTGAAGTTATGCGAGATTGGTTTGTTGCTAATTTGATCAATGATCCCACTATTGAGGGCGGAATTTATGGCTATCAAAATAATCCTATTCCGGATATCAGGACTGATCACTTTTCGTCCAGCTTTACCGATGGAGAATTTAAAAATATTACCCTGAAATCGGGGGCAGCTGAATACATTCAATTCTATCAAGGACAGGACCTTTTTCTGGAAATGGAACACGATCTGGAAAACTATTTTGGTATGGTCGTAATTAAACATAAAGAGGAACCTGAAGTTACCATCCAGAATCTTGAATCGGGCCAATATGAATTTTCTGATGAAACTTTTGGTTATGACTACAGCAAGATTAGTTTTATTCCCTATTGGGCTAGTATAAGTGAATTTGAAACCGATATGGAGATTTCCTACAAGGCAACTGGAACTGGAGGGACAAGAGAAACCGAACTTGTACATGATGGCGATTCTATCAGCTTTTATATAACACTAGGTGGGGTTGAAGCCGGTGAAAAATTTCAAATTCCTGACAATGCAGTAAGTGTTTCAGGAATTAAATTCAATATGTATAAAGATTGCCAGGCTACTGTGAAAATTTATGAAGATATTGGCTCCGCTCCCATCAAAGTTTACGAGGATGTCAGTGCTCCTGGTATGACCTGGAAGAGGATTGATTTTGATGATAACATGCTCCAGGACTCTGAGTCTTTTGTCGTTTCTATTACTTCTCAGGAAGCTCTGGGCTATAGTAACACTGGAACTGGAGCAGGACAATCCTATCTTCGAACAGAAGAGGGTGGAGATTTCCGGGAGCTAAATCAATTTGAATTGCAGGATGGCACAGTTTTGAGGGGAAACTGGTTGATCAGAGCCCTTGTTAATATTACCAGCCCGGCTTCTCTTGCTCTCAGTGAAAAAGAGATCTATCTCTGGGAAGGAGAAACTGATACCAGCTTCAAGGTAATAAATAGCGGTACTGAAGGGCTTGACTGGCAAATTGATACCACTCTGGACTGGCTGAGTTTTTCCCAAACCTCAGGCTCTGTTTCCTATGGTAATGATAAAATTGATATAACCGTCCACAGAGAGGATATGGAGCCCGGCTTGAATGAAGCCCGAATCCCAATATCTACAAATATCGGCAATGATACTTTGTTTATCTCGGTTCTGGAGAGAAATACGGAACAGCCTCAGGCTCTGTGCGCTGTTGATTCCTCGGCTTTTGGAGAAAATGAACAATTTCTGACTCTAAAACTTTTTAATATTGGAACCGGCCGTTCGGAATTTATGTTTCCAGACCCACCTCCCTCGCTGGCTTTTTCGCCACCATCAGGAGTAATTTCTCTAGATGAAAAAGGCCGCTCCGATACTGTCAATGTCAATATTTTTATCAATCGGGATTTTATTAACCAGCGAACAATCAATTTTAGTTTTTTTAATGGTGTAAATACGGTTGAAAAAAGTCTCGAATATACAGGCAAATTGCAATTGGATCCGGATCAGAAGCTGGATATGGCTACACCTTTCCCCAATCCTTTTAATCGTAAAGAATACAACGCAGTTAATTTTCGCTTCCTGCTACCGGAAGCAGGAGACGTAGAAATCTCAATATTCAATATCCTGGGACAAAGAGTAAGAACCTATGATCTGAATAATCAACGGGAAGGTATAAATCTGGTCCAATGGGATGGCAAAAATAACCTGGGAACCTATGTCGGTAGTGGAATTTTCATCGTCCAATTAAAGCATAAATCTAAAACCATTACCAAAAAAATGGTACTGATAAAATAGCATTTAAAGCGTTGTTATAAAATTTGATTGGATGAACGGATGGTTGGATGATTTTCATTGGCCAGCATTACAATTAAATTGATATTGGTTTTGATGTAACATTTTATTTTGGTAGTCAATTTTAAACTGGTAATTCGTCTCAAGCAGTATCTAAATAAATTTGAAAATACAACGGATTTAATTTAAATTATGCGCTGTAAATAATTTGCGAAATAATGAACAATGTTTAACTTAAAATGAGGTACCAAAATCATAGAGTCTAATATCCTGAAAGCTTTTATTCCAAATGACAACAGCCTATTTCCAAGAGGCTGTTTATTTTATCTTTTGGATATTAGATTTGAATGGCTTTATGGGAAAGAGGGGGAATCCTCCAAATATCGCAAGCAATTTCAACAATTATAAAAAGATTAAAAACAGGGTAATTATATGAATTATTTGGAAAAATTAAAGGCTGCTAATCAGAATAAAGGCAGTTATCTCTGCGTTGGTGTTGATCCTGATCCTGATAAAATCCCCGATCAATTTGAAAAATCAGCCAGCGGTGTAAAAGCATTCTGCGAAAAACTCATTGAGGTCACTAAGGATATTACACCAGCTTATAAATTTAACCTGGCTTTTTTTGAAATCTGGGGTTGTCATGGCTGGAAAGTCCTCGAGGAACTAGTTTCTCAGGTTCCTGATGATACATTTATTATTGGCGATGCCAAACGAGGGGATATTGGTAATAGCTCAAAATTTTATGCACAAGCACTTTTGCAAAATATAGATTTTGACAGCGTGACTATTAATCCCTATCTAGGTTCTGAAAGCATTACACCATTCATTCAGAATGAGGGAAAAGGCGTTTTTGTCCTCTGTGTGACCTCCAATCCTTCCGGTCGGGAACTACAGGATCATGGCGAGCCAAAACTGTACATCAAAACAGCGCAGATCTGTCAACAATTAAACCAAAAAAATAATGTAGGTCTGGTCATGGGCGCCACCAAGCCCGAGCAACTCCTGGAAATCAGAAAACAATTTCCCGACATGCCCTTTTTGATCCCTGGAGTTGGTAGTCAGGGCGGTGCGGTTGACGCTGCTGTCGAAGTATGTAATTCTATAGACGCCGGTTTGATTAATGTGTCGCGAAGTATTAGTTATCCTGATGGACAATTTCCTGACAATATCAGAAAATCTGCTCAAAAATATGCTAAATTATTTAAAAAATAGGTGATATATGAATAAAAATAAGTTTAAGCAATTGCTCGATGAATCGGGGGCTATTCTGGATGGACATTTTTTGCTGACCTCTGGATTGCATAGTGGCACTTATGTCGAGAAATTTCAACTGCTCAAATATCCCCGCCTCACTGATAAAATTTGCAAAGGCATTGCCGATCATTTCAAACATACAAAACCATCAGTAGTAGTAGGGGCAGCTACAGGCGGAATCCCAATTAGCCAGAGCGTTGCCCGGGAAATGTCAACCCGTAGTATTTTTGCCGAACGCGTGGAAGGTGATCTGATCTTTAAACGAGGTTTTAATATTGACCAGGGCGAGAAAGTTTTAATTGTTGATGATGTGGTTACTACCGGTGGATCGATCTACGAATTAATGGATCTGGTCAAAGATTATAATGGAGTAATCATGGGTGTTGGTGTAATTATTGACCGAAGTGGCAAGGATATCGATTTTGGAGTTGATTATCATCCTCTCGTAAAAATGGATATACCTACCTATAAACCAGAAGATTGTCCTTTATGTAACGATGGTGTGGAAATAACAAGTCGAGGAAGAACTGGTAAGAAATAAGGCCGTTAATGTATTTTTGTAATCTTGGTAGTGGTAGTAAAGGAAATAGTACTTATATTCAGGCTAAAAATTCAAGGATCTTGATTGACCAGGGTTTTAGTGGAAAGAATCTAGAGGAACGTATGAGTGAAGTTGACCTGGATCCTAAAGAAGTCCAGGCCATTGTTATTACTCATGAACATTCTGATCACATTAAAGGTGCTGGGATTTTAGGTCGCAGGTATGATATTCCAGTTTACATTACTCCCAAAACTCTGAGCCAGATCAAAGATGGATTCTTCAAAAAAGTGGATGTGAAACATTATAATTCCGGTGATAGTTTTCAGATTGGAGACCTGGAATTAAAAGCCTTTCATATTCCTCACGATGCTCATGATCCGGTTGGATTTGTCTGCTCTGATGGTGAAAAGAGACTGGCCCTGGCTACCGATATTGGAGATGTTCGAACTGCTGTTACCCATTTTATTTCTGATCTTGATTTGCTTTATCTAGAATCCAACCATGACATTGAAATGCTTCATAATGGACCTTATCCACTCTATTTGCAGAAGAGAATCGCCAGTCGAGTTGGCCATTTATCTAATGCTCAATCTTTGGATTTTTTAAATAAAACAAAAGCCCAAAATCCCAATTTAAGACATCTGGTCTTAAGCCATTTGAGTGAAAAAAATAACCATCCTGATAAAGTTAAAAGGGTATTTGAAGACGATGCTACAGAGAATTCGGAAAATTATTCAATTGCAATTGCCCACCAGGATCGACCCGGCAAGGTTATTGAAATATAGTTTTAATTTGTAACCAAAATAATAATAAATAATCGAAATTGGCTATGGAAAAAAGAATAGGATTAGCACTGGGAGGTGGTGGAGCACGTGGAATGGCCCACCTGGGAATCCTAAAAGTGCTGGAAGAAAATGGAGTACCGATCGATTTTATTGCAGGCACATCTATGGGTGCAATTATTGGGGCTATGTATGCTCAAAAACCTGATGCCGATGCTTTAATCAAGCGTTTTGATGAATATTTTAAGGACAAAACCTACAAAGATCTCGGACTTGAAAAAGCGGTTCCCCAGAAAAACAGAGAACCTTCAATTTTGCATCAGTTTGTAGAGGCTGTAGGTAAGCGAATTGTTCTCAACTTTGCTTTTTCGAGATCGGCTCTGCTGCAGAAAAATACTCTTGATGATGCAATTCAGTCATTTGTGAAAAAGGGCAAGTTCAAAGATACGAAAATCCCTTTCTATGCTGTTTGTACAGATCTGAATTATGGAGAGCCTGTCATTTTTAAATCCGGTGATATTCAGAAGGCTGTTAAACTGAGTTCCTCTATTCCAATTTACTTTCCTCCTCTGGCTGAAGATGGAAAATTGCTTACCGATGGGGGAGTTACTTCGCCTGTACCTGTCAATGAAATTAAGGATGCAGATGTAGATATTATTATTGCAGTTTCAGTTGCTCGCAATCGGTATCACCCTCTTGATCAGGATCCTAAGCTACTGGATATTATAACCAGAATGCAGTACATCAAAGGTGCCTATCTATCGCAGGCACAGATGGAAAAGGCTGATATAGTTTTGGATCCGGTTTTTGACGATGCTCACTGGAGTGAATTTTTAAAATATCGGGAATTTATTGAAACCGGCAAAAGAGAAGCCCAAAACCAGATTGATGATATTTTGGAACTAATTCGGAAAAAACAAAGTATAACTTCCAGGCTGATCCGCTTTTTATTTGGTAATTCAAATTAGGAAGGTAGTTATGCTGAAAAAGTTGTCAGTTTCGAAGAGATATTTATTATTATTTTTTGTAATGGTATTAAGTCTACAGGGTCTTTTCGGGGAAGAGATCCTGGAAATGGAAACATATTCCTCTACTTCTGGAGTTCTACCAGGAGGAAAATTTAAAGTTGCTCTTGTAATCAATCTTATTGATCCCTGGCATATAAACTCCAATAAGCCTCTCGATGATTATACAATTGCAACTGAAGTTCGAATGGAAGATTCGGATAATTATCAGGTCAATAAGATTAATTTTCCCGAACATGAGATCGTAAACAATGAAGCCCTTAATAAAGATTTGGCTCTATTTAGTGGCGAGACAGTTATCATCCTGGAAGGCCAGGTTGCTGAAAATTTACAAAAAGGAAAGCAGCTGACTGTAAAAGGTGACCTCTACTACCAGGGCTGTAGTGATGCAACCTGTCTGGCGCCCCGCGAAAAAGCATTTCAGATCGATATTCCGGTTGTAGAAGAGAAGACCGCTATACAGGAAGTAAATCAAGAATATTTCGCCGATCTTGAAACCGGCCAGGAACAGGAACCAGTAGCTGACAGTGATAAAGACAGCTTCAATGTCAAAAAGTCATTTACACAGCGCGGAACCTTTCTGACTTTTCTACTTATCTTTTTAGGCGGATTGGGATTGGTATTGACACCCTGCATATATCCGATGATTCCGATTACAATCAGTTATTTTGGTGGTCAGGCCGGTGGTAAGAAAAGCAAAAGATTTTTTATGGCTCTGCTTTATGTTTTAGGGCTGGCAACAACTAACTCTATTCTCGGTACTCTGGCAGCCTTGTCGGGAGGACTGGTCGGTGGACTTTTATCAAACCCGATTGTTATATTGGTAATTGCTGCTATTCTTGTTGGTTTGGCTCTGAGCATGTTTGGTCTATATGAAATTACCTTGCCGTCTGCTCTGAATCAAATCGGCAGTGGTAATGAAGGTGGTTATATTGGCTCCTTGATAATGGGTCTGACTCTTGGTATTGTTGCTGCTCCTTGTATTGGACCTTTTATAATTGGGCTTCTGACTTATGTAGCAGCTGTAGGAAAACCGGTTCTCGGTTTCTCTATGTTTTTTACTTTGTCGATGGGAATGGGATTACCTTTCCTGATTCTAGGATATTTTTCCAGTCAGATCGACAAATTGCCTAATGCCGGAGAATGGATGGTTGGTGTTCGAAGAATATTTGGTTTTATTTTAATTGGTATGGCACTCTATTTTCTACAACCGCTGATTCCTGATGGAATTTATGCGATTTTATTTCCATTTTTCCTGCTTGGCTCTGGTATTTACCTATTAATATTTGAAAAATCGGGGCAGAACAACCGTATATTTTCAATAGTAAAAAGTGTCATCTCAATTGCAGCGATTTTTGCTGCGGGATGGTTTATGAAGCCCGAACAGGCTACAGCTTCTACTCTCAGTATGGAATGGAAAAAATATGAGCAAGAGGCTTATCAGGAAGCTCTGGCTGATGAAAAGCCAATTATTCTGGATTTTACAGCAGAGTGGTGTGTGAAATGTAAGGAACTTGAGGAGATTACTTTTAAAGATCCTCAGGTTGTAGAATTATCTAAAAATTATCACCTGTTTAAAGTTGATCTTACCAGAAGAGGTACACAAAGATCAGAAAAAATAAGGAAAAAGTTTGATATTAAAGGTCTGCCTACTATAATTTTTATCAGTCCTCAGGGCAGGGAAAGACGTGATCTTCGGGTCTTTGGATTTCTAGAACCGGAGAAATTTACGGATCGAATGCAAAAGGTTGACTAATAATTGAAATAAAAGGGAAGATATGCGAAAAAAAACAATTTTAGTATCTGGATTGGTCTTGATTATATCGATGATTTTGATAACGGGATGTGGTAAACAGGAACAAGCAGAGCAATCTGGCCAAAAGACAGAACAATCCACAGCCAGTGCTCAAAATAATACAATGCAGGAGAAATTTATTGGATCAGAGGCTCCTGGATTTGAACTGGAAACTTTGTCCGGTGAAAAAGTTGCTCTGGAACAGTTTGAAGGTAAAGTAGTGCTTCTTAATTTCTGGGCTACCTGGTGTCCACCCTGTAAAAAAGAGATTCCAGCTCTTGATGAGATGCATTCTGAACATAAATCTAGAGGACTGGAAGTTGTTGGTGTCACTCTCAATTCTGGGACTCCGGAAAAAATTCAACAGTTTGCTAATAAAAATGACATGAATTATCATGTTTTAACTGGCGGCCAAAAATATACAATGAATTTGGCAAAAAAATATGATAATATTACAGGAATACCAACGACTTTTGTTATTGACCGGGATGGCGTTGTCAGACACAAATGGGTCGGCCCCCGGTCAAAAGAGCAATTCATGAACGTCATTAACAAATATTTATAGTTCTAATTAGATAGTTAGGAAAGTAGAATGAGCGAGATTGGATACAAAAAAGAGAGTCGATTCTGGCATGAGGTTAAAAGCTGGGTGATCATCGTCTTGATCGCTCTGGGCTTGAAATCAACGATTGTGGCTTCTTATATGGTGCCTACCGGTTCTATGGAAAATACAATTATGACCGGTGATTTTTTAATTGGGAATAAATTTCTTTTTGGAGCCAGGACGCCGGATTGGATTGGAATCCCTTATACCAGAATTGGTTTTAAAGTTCCTTCATTTCGATTACCAGCTTTTACAGAACCCAAACAGGGCGATATTATTATTTTTAAATTTCCCCGAGATGAGCACCTTCGATATGTGAAACGCTGCATAGCAGAACCAGGACAAACTGTCAATATTAAGCGCAAGAAATTGTATGTTGATGGACAACGGTTTGAATTGCCAGAGCATGGCAAATTTGAACGTGCTCAGGTAATACCACCAGATTATGCCCAGCCCGGAGTTTTTTCTACTTCGCCTGATAATATTGATAATTATGGTCCTCTCTATGTTCCAGAAAAAGGTGACACATTGACAGTCGGTGAAACCCCCAGACATGTTCTAAAAAATATTCTGAAACTTTCTGATCATGAATACAGTGTAGAAGAGGATTACATTACAGTGGATGGACAGAGGAACCAGCAATATATTGTTCAGCAGGATTATTATTTCATGATGGGTGATAATCGTGATAACAGTTTTGACAGCCGCTATTGGGGATATGTTGCTGCTGATCAAATTCTTGGTAAGCCGCTTTTTGTCTTTATGTCCTGGAATAAGAATATGCCGCTCTATCGAATCACCAAAAAAATCCGCTGGAATCGAATAGGTACTGTAGTCCATTAAACCCAAAAATAAATCTTTTATGCTGCCATTTCAACTTTGAAATGGCAGCATTTATTTCTCAAATAATTTTACCACAAAAATAAATTCCATCAAAATCAAATACTTGATGAAAATCCCTTATTTTTTTTATATCTTATATTGTATGTAGGAATGCATTATATAAAAGAAAATGAGTAGATTATGAAGAAATGTTCCACTTTATTAATATTTTTTTTACCAGTTTTTTTATTTTTTGTACAGATAATTAGCGCTCAAGAGAGAGTTAGCAATGAAAAAAGGCCGGCCTGGATTGACCAGAATTATCCTAATATTTATATTGGCATATCTGACCTTCATAAGTCGGAGCAGGACGCCAGGCAGCAGGCCGTAAAAGATGCTCGAAGGCAAATAATAGAATCGCTGGGCGGCATGATCGAATCTCGCTTTGTTGATAATATTGTCGAAAGACAGGGGGAGGAAAACTTCAGTTCTAGCTTCACAAAGTCCAGAGTTCAGGTAGTTGCTCGCAATATTATTGCAGTTGAACCGGATAAAATCTATACTGAAAAATGGAAGAGAAAAACCGGAATGTTCCAATCAGAGCAACTCTATAAAGTCTATGTGCGAGTACCTTTTTCAGAAGAAAAGCATAATAAATTTATGGATGAGATTATTAATGAAACTGAGCAAATAAGCCAGAACAATTACTCAAAAGCACTGCAATATTGCCAGGATGGGCAGGTCTTTCATGGACTTGATCTTCTGAAGGAAATCAAAAATAATGTTGAACCAATGACTAAAATAACTGGCCTTAAACCAGACCAGCAGGGCCGGGTCACTCGAATTTATCAAAATGCTGATAACCAGATAAAGGCAATAAAAAATTCCATAAATATTGAGCAGTTCAATCAGGATCAGATAGCAAAATTTGGTCAGCCCCTCAATAAAGTTCTTAGAACCCGGGTTTACTGGATGGAAAAAGGCACAAAATACGGCATTCCTAATCTTAATGTGAATTACACAACTTTGGCTGGCAAGGTCCACTTGAACCAAAGAGTAAAAACCAATTTACAGGGCTATGCAGATTGTAAGGTTTCCAAAGTCCTCACTGCCGGAGATATTCGCATAAAAGCAACTGCTTCTTTTCCCTCGGAATCGGGGCTTGATTCTCTGGAATCAGTTTACAATATTCAATCTGATAATCGAGCTTTTGTCCAGGTAATTGAAAGTAATTTCGGTGATAATACTGATGTAAATTATCTTCAGAACGCAATTTCTTCCCGTCTCAACCAGGCCGGGTTTACTTTTATTGACAATGCCAATTTAGTAATGGGGAATACTACCAATCTTAAAACAATATCACCAGGAGAAATAAAAAACAGATTGGGCAATTATGAAGTTGACTTTGTTATTCTTGGAAAAATTTCATCCACCAATTCCAATAAAGTACAGGAAGGTTTGCACTTTGCCTGGTCAGAAGGTGTTATAAAACTTGTAGATCTGAAAAACATGGAGGTTATAGATATTTATCAGGAGAATGGTAAAGCAGCCGGGAACAGTAAAGCCAAAGCTGGACAGGCTTCTTTAACAAGTACTGGAGATAAACTTGTAGAAAAACTGGTTCAGGGATTGGGATTACAGGGCTGATTTTTAGATTTGAATAGTCTGGAAGGAACTTAGAACAGGTGATATGCATTAAAATAAACGAGTAATTATTTATAAGTTCTTTTATAATTTCAACCCATTCATAGAAGGGTAGGAAAAATATGAAATTTTTATCAAATAGATCAAAAATATTGTTCCTTATTTTACTTACTTTGGGTTTGGCTGTTACCGGTTTTGCCCAATATGGAAAAAATAAGGTGACTTACGATGATTTTGACTGGCAGTATTTAAAAACCAGGCATTTTGACGTTTTTTATTATAAAGGTGGTCGAAAACTTGCCGAATTTGCTGCCCCAATTGCTGAAGATCAGATTGATCGATTATCAAAATTATTTGGCTGGAATATGAGTACGAGAGTTCCGCTTTTGATCTACAATTCTCACCGCGATTTTCAACAGACCAATGTTGTTCAATCCTACATGGGTGAAGGTGTTCAGGGGGTTACAGAATTATTCAAAAACCGAGCAGTAGTTGCTTTTGATGGTGATTATCATGCCTTTTGGCATGTCTTGCGCCATGAGCTATTACATGTCTATATCAATGAATATATTTATGGTGGATCAATTCAAAATGTGATCTCAGGTAAGATCAGAACCCAGGTGCCGCTCTGGATGAATGAAGGAATTGCTGAATATAGTTCTATGAAATGGGACACTCGAGCAGATATGATTATGCGGGATCTGGTGATATCTTCACAAATTCCTGATCTTAGTCAATTACGATATTATCTTGTTTATAAAGGCGGACAATCCTTTTACAGATTTATTGTTGATAAATATGGAGTCGAAAAAATTGGCGAACTCTGGAAAAATTTAAAAGCTCACCATAGAGTTGATAAAACTTTCCAGGTCACTTTTGGTAAGAAAGTAGAAGAAATCTCCAATGACTGGCACAAATGGCTGAAAAGAGAATACTGGCAGGATTTGCAGGATAGGGAAGAAATTGAAGAATTTGCAACTCGTTTGACTGATCATATGGAATTAAAAAATAGCTACAACACCGCTCCAGCGATTTCCCCAAATGGCAAAAAAGTTGCTCTCATTTCTGATCGTGATGATTATATGGATATATATTTGATTTCTGCTCTCGATGGCAAAGTTATTAAAAAAGTTTTACGTGGACAAAATAAGCCTGCTCTTGAGGAAATGAAGATATTACGGCCCAAACTTGATTGGTCACCTGATGGTAAAAAACTGGTTATAGCAACTAAAAGTGGTGGTAGTGATGCCTTGATTTTTATTGATATCAATACTGAAGAATTTAAACGAGTTCCTATCAAACAGGTCAATGAGATCTACTCCGCTTCCTGGTCACCTGATGGTAAAAAAATCGCTTTTAGTGGTCTTTATGAAGGGCAAACTGATCTGTATTGCTATATGATTGAAAGTGATTCCCTGGTTCGTCTTACCAACGATCAGTACTCCGATTTTGGGCCTTCCTGGTCGCCTAATAGCCAGCAGATAGTATTTGCTTCCGCCCGTAATCCTAATAAAATTGATGAAGCAAATCTTCCGGCTACAGCCAATATTGACCATCGAACTGATCTCTATATTTATGATATTAAATCCGATGAAATTAAAGAGCTGTTTGTGTCTAACTGGAATTCCAGTGATCCGGTCTGGCCCAAAACCGGTCATCACATTTTCTTTACTTCCGATTCTAATGGCGTTTCTAATATATATAGTCTCAATATGTACAATGGTGATGTAAAAGCTCTAACAAACGCTCTAACAGGATGCTATTATCCCGAGAGTTCCAGCAATGGTAAAAAGATAGCTTTCGCCGGATATGCCAATCGAGGCTGGGATGTTTATACAATCAACAATCCCCTGGAAAGATCCGCTCAGATTGATACCATTAAACCAACAAAGTTTGCTCTAGAAAATAAGAATTTGTGGCGCAATAATGATAAGATCGATCAAATGACGGCTCTTGAAGATGAAAAGAAATACTCAGGAAGTGGAGGCGCAAGCCAGGCCTATTCCTCCTATATATTTCGTCCAAAAAGTTTCATTTCAACAGAAGATACAACCCAGCAAGAGGAGGAACTGGTTGAAAAAACTGATGAAAAGAGCGATTCAACTGAAGCTGGCGAGTATCCTACCCGGGACTACAAGACTAAATTTACACTTGATTTCGTAAGCAGTCAGGCCGGATACAGCACTTATTGGGGATTTCAGGGAACCAATGTGTTTGTATTCAGTGACATTCTTGGCAACCATCGTATAACTCTCGGTACAGAAATGTATTTGGACCTCAAGGACAGTGATTACTATTTGACCTATCAATATTTGCAACAGCGCTGGGATTACTATTTCACTGGCTTTCACATGGCTAATTTTTACGGTTATGGCGGGCAGATGTATCGCTGGAGGAATTATGGCTTTGATTTAATTACGGCCTATCCTTTCTCAAAATTTTCTCGTCTGGAAACGGGGCTGATGTGGTATAATGTTCAGCAAAGCTGGGTCAATTTAACTACTGGACAGTCAGAAAAACTAAATACATTAAATACAATTATGCCGCGAGCAGCTCTGGTTTATGACAATTCTATGTGGGGATA
Source organism: bacterium (assembly GCA_035312185.1). GTDB lineage: Bacteria > Fidelibacterota > UBA2242 > UBA2242 > JAFGTP01 > JAIPHI01. The sequence goes on along the minus strand of DATGCI010000166.1, from coordinate 24,437 downwards.
TCTGTCTCCCATTAATGGATGGCGGGCCCGTCTTGATATGGTAGTTAGTCCCAAATACAATCAGAATGCTCTGGAATTTACTAAACTAAAGGCCGATGTCCGCAAATATGTAAAATTAAATCGTAATTATTCCTTTGCCTTTCGGCTATCTTCCGGTATCAGCCTGGGGGCTGACCGGCAGAACTATTTTCTAGGTGGCATGAACAGCTGGCTGAACTATAAGTTTAAGCGTGATTACGATCTTTCTAATCCTGAAGAATTGTATTACTCTGAAATCATCACACCATTGAGAGGTGCCCGGTATTATGAGAGGCAAGGCAACAAATTCTTTCTCGGAAATATTGAATTTCGTTATCCTTTCATAGAATATTTGAAATTAGGTTGGCCGCTTCCTATGCTCTTGGGTGGAATTCAGGGCTGTACATTTATGGATTTTGGAACAGCATGGAGTGATGACCTCAAGTTGATAGGCCATAATGACGAACGAGGCCTGTATATGGATGACCTGGTTAGTGGTGTTGGATTTGGTGCCCGTATTTACCTGGGTTATTTTCTTTTGAGAATAGACACGGCCTGGCGCTATGATATGGATAGTTTCTCTAAGCCTAAATATTATATCTCGCTTGGACTTGATTATTAAAGCTGCTAATTTTATCGGTCTGGACAGCCTCTTCAGGCAGCGTTTACTGAATTTTTTCAAATCACTTATTGTTTTAGAATCCGGGGATGATGAGCAGGAATAATAAACAAATCTTTAAATTATTTTTACAAAAAAATAAAAACTATTTTCTTTATATAATTCTGTGTATAATCTGGAGTACAACCTGGTCAGCAATTAAGATTGGACTGAAGGAAACACCGCCTCCTGTTGGATTGGCTCTTAGATTTACGACTGCCTCAAGTGCCCTTTTTATCTATATTTTATTAACAGGGCGGAAGATTATTATAAACAGGCGGCATTTATTGTTCTATTTTTTAGTTGGTTTTTTCAATGCTGGTCTTAGTTATTATTTAACTTATATTGGCATGCAGTATATTCCCAGTAGTTTGTCTTCCATTTTGTGGACGGGTTTACCTCTGGTTGTAGGAATACTCTCTCATTTCCTGATCAAAGGTGAAGAACTGTCCACTATTAAAATTGGTGCAATATTAATATCGACTCTAGGTGTTATTAATATATTATCTGATGATAAATTGATATTCAACAATCTGGTTATGATGGGAAGTCTGATAACTCTGGCTGCTGTACTGGCTGGAGCGATTTCCGGAGTAATTGCTAAAAAGGGACCTCGTGATTATGACCCTGTTGTTCTGACCGCTTATTCTCTTGGTTTTGGTGGAATATTTCACCTCATTACCAGCACTTTCTTAGGTTCTTGGGCAAATTTTACTGTCAGTCCAATAAGTGTAGGGTCAATATTATATCTGGGAATTTTTGGTTCGGCCCTGGTTTTTTCTATTTACTATTATTTATTGAAACAGATAGCCCTGGTAAAACTGGCATTCATCACTTTTATTACTCCGATTACAGCTTCCTTGATTGGCTGGGGTCTGCTTGATGAGCCCTTTACTAAAAGGGAATTTTTGGGCGTGGCTATAATTTTTACAGGTCTCTTTCTTTATGATTGGAAAAAATATTCCGCTTTTATTAAACGAAGAATAAAGGACTAATATGGCCAAAGAAAAAATTGTCTATTATTGCACAGAATGCGGTACAACTCATCCCCGCTGGTCAGGAAAATGTCCTGATTGCGGAGCCTGGAATTCTATGGAAGAACGAAAAGTTTCCAAAAAGAGCCAAAAAATAAAGATCACCAATAAAAATCAACCCCGGCCTCTTAAAGACAGTCAGCATAAAGAAATTAAAAGAATTACGACTTATAATCAGGAATTTGATCGGGTTCTAGGTGGTGGATTTGTACGTGGTTCGGTTTTGCTGCTTGGTGGAGAACCGGGCGTTGGAAAATCTACTCTTATGTTGCAGGTCATGGATAAAATTACAGACAAAAAATGTATCTATTTTTCAGGGGAAGAATCTGAAGAACAAATTCGAATGCGAGCTGAACGCGTTGGGATTCAGAATGGAGATATTCTTCTTTCCTGTGAAAACAGCCTGGAAAAGATCATGCATTATATGGATAAAATGAATCCAGATATTGTTGTTGTCGATTCTATCCAAACTATTTATTCAGAGCAAGTTAACAATATACCTGGCAGCATTACGCAGGTGAAAGAATGCTCTGGCCAATTAACCCGAAAGGCCAAAGAAGTCGGCTGCATAACTGTTTTTGTCGGTCATATAACCAAATCGGGAAACATAGCCGGACCAAAAGTAATGGAGCACCTGGTAGATTCCGTTCTTTATCTGGAAGGCGGTGAAAATGATCTTTATCGTGTTTTGCGTTCTATAAAAAATAGATTTGGTTCGACTAATGAAGTTGGAATATTTTCAATGGAAGAGAAGGGCCTCAAATCGGTCAAAAATCCATCCAGCTTCTTTCTATCTGAGCGCAAAGCCGAAGTTCCGGGTACGGCTATAGCCGTTAGTATGGAAGGTACGCGACCTTTGCTAATTGAGATTCAGGCTCTGGTCACAAATTCTTCCTATGGCAATCCTCAGAGAACAGCCCATGGGATCGGCTATAAGCGTCTGGCCATGCTGGTCGCAGTTCTGGAAAAAAGAGCGGGTTTTCAAATGGGGACGCAGGACATTTTTGTCAATATTGTGGGTGGTATGAAGATCGATGAAACTGCCCTTAATCTTAGTTTAGTTGCGGCCATGGCTTCCAGTTTTCGTGACGTGAGTTTGCCTGCTGATTCAGCCTTTATTGGCGAAGTTGGACTAGTCGGTGAAGTTCGCTCAGTGCCTTTTATCAAGCAGCGGGTTCAGGAAGCAGCAAAGTTTGGCTATGAAAATATTTTTATTCCTGGCCGTAATGCTGCTAATTTGGATGTAAATAATGCAAATATAACTGGTGTTCACTCGATTGAGCACTTTTTTAGTTTGGTATTTTAGATTGTGCCTATTAAACTAATAACTGTAAAAAATAGTAATTTAATGGAGTAAAATGATCCAAAATTCTGGTAGAATTCAATTTTCAATTGATGCCAAAGCCGCTGACTCTTCAGCAAGAGCAGCTCATTTTGAAACTGATCACGGTCAAGTTCAAACACCGATTTTTATGCCCGTAGGCACAAATGGTGTGGTAAAAACTCTGACGCCAGCCGAATTAAATAAGGCTAGCGCACATATAATTCTTGGTAATACTTATCATCTCTATTTAAGACCTGGAATGGAAATTATCAGAAAAGCCGGTGGATTGCATAAATTTTCTTCCTGGAACAAACCTATTTTAACTGATAGCGGCGGTTTTCAGGTCTTTAGTCTCTCTCATCTAGGAAAAATTACTGATGATTATGTAGAATTTCGCTCACATATCGATGGTTCAAAACATAAATTATCGCCCCAAAAATCGATGCAGATTCAGAATGATCTTGGCTCTGACATTGTTATGGCTTTTGATGAATGTACGCCCTATCCCTGTGATTATGATCAGGCCCGGGATGCCATGCAGAGAACTCATCGCTGGGAAAAGATATCAAGAGAGTATTTTGAAACTCTGGATCCGGCCTATGGGCATCGCCAATTTTTATTTGGCATAGTCCAGGGCAGTGTTTATCAAGAATTGAGAGAGGAAAGCGCGAAATATCTCAGTGAATTAGATTTTGATGGCTATGCTGTAGGCGGATTGGCAGTAGGTGAACCCAAAGAGAAAATGTTTAATATTCTGGAGTCAGTTGTACCGGAATTGCCGGAAAATCGACCTCATTATTTAATGGGTGTTGGCAAGCCGGAAGATATAATTATGGCCATTGATCGAGGTATTGATATGTTTGATTGCGTTATTCCAACTCGAAATGCCCGTAATGGTCTTATCTACACATGGAATGGCAGGGTTAAAATCAAGCAAGCCCAGTATAAAGATGATTTTCGCAAAGTAGATTCCGATTGCCATTGTTATACCTGCCAGAATTTTTCCAGAGCCTATTTACGGCATCTATATAAAAAGGATGAAATCACCGGCCTACGCTTAAATACCCTGCATAATATCCATTTTTTTATAAAACTGACTCAAAAAGCACGGAAGGCTATTCTGGAGGGAGAATTTGCTGAATTCAAGCAGAAATTTTTTGATAATTATCCTGTAGAAGATGACCACTGGAAAGAAAATATAAAAAAACGCAAAAAAAGACGTCGAAAACATTTGCAGAAAAATGAAAATAAATCTGATTAAAATGAAAATAAATAAGTTAGGAAAGAACCATGGAAATAAATGTTGCTCAGCCACCCCGGCATCTTGAAGCCTTATCCAATCAGGAAATAAGTGATAGGATAAGAAAAATCAAGAAAAATATGGGAGATTCACTATTAATTCTAGGGCATCATTATCAGCGTGATGAGGTTATTGATTTTGCTGATGCCCGTGGTGACTCCTTTGGATTGGCTAAACAGGCCGCTCAAACAGATGCTCGTTATATAGTTTTTTGCGGTGTTCACTTTATGGCTGAAACCGCTGATATTGTCACAGATGATGACCAAAAAGTGTTTATTCCTGATGTAACTGCCGGTTGCTTTCTGGCTGATTGTGCTGATATAAAAGATGTGGAAAATGCCTGGGACACTCTGTTTGCTTTAAATGAAACTGTTATTCCCGTTTCCTATGTCAATTCAAGTGTAGATATTAAGGATTTTTGCGGAAGGCATAACGGGATTATTTGTACATCTTCGATCGCTGATAATGCTATGCAATGGGCTTTTGAACGGGGGCAAAAAATATTTTTTCTGCCTGACCGCAATCTGGGATTAAACACTGCTAAATTAAAAATGGATATCCCTGAAGATGAAATCCTAGTCTGGAATCCTGATCAGGAACAGGGCGGTCTTTCCATAGAAGAATTAAACACAGCCAAAGTGATTTTGTGGAATGGATTCTGTGACGTGCATGCCAAATTTAGTCATCAGGCTGCTGATGAATTAAGAAAAAAGTATCCGGATATTAAATTAATTGCTCATCCTGAATGCAGTTATGAACTTTGCCAAAAAGTCGATAAAATGGGCAGTACAGCCCAAATAATTGATGCCCTTGATAAATCAAAGGCTGGTACTAAATGGGGTATTGCAACCGAAAAACGTCTAGTTAATCGTCTACAAAATCAATACCCGCATTTGGACGTTTATTTTATTGATAATTATCAACCGGTATGTAAAACCATGTCTCAGATAACCAATGTCCATCTGCTCTATCAGTTGCAACAGATTGCTGATGGTCGGGAGATAAATCAAATTAGAGTGGACGAGAGAAAACAGGTATATGCCAACAAAGCAATTCAAAGTATGCTGGAATTAAAATGAGTCAAAGCGCAGAAGTATATAAAATCACGGATGTTTTGATAATTGGCAATGGTCTGGCTGGTTTATCAGCAGCCTATGCAGCAGCCAAAAAGGGACTTGATGTAACACTGGTTGCCCGGGGAAAAGATTGCTATGATAGCGCCTCAGCCTATGCTCAGGGCGGGATAATCTATAAATCTCCTGAAGATACATTTGATATTCTGATGGAAGATTTCCAGGAAGCAGGAGACCATATTGTTAATGATGAGGCCGTTAAACAGATCTACAATTACGGAGCCAGTTTTGTCGAAAATATTCTAAAAGATGAGGTCGGAGTACCTTTTGACCAGGATTCTCAGGGTAATATTTCACCAACCAGGGAAGCTGCTCATTCTACTGCCCGAATCGCTCATGTCAAAGATTACACCGGAAGAGCTATTCAGGAGTATTTTGAGAAAAAGATCAAGTCAATGGACAACATTGAAGTCATTAATCGGACTACAGCCATTGACCTGATTACTCTTGCTCATCATGCTATTGATTATAAATTGGCTTACAAACCAAGTACATGTAAGGGTGCTTATTTTTATTTTCAGGAGACTGATCAGGTACTTCCGATTATGGCGCGACAGACAATTCTGGCAACTGGAGGGCTTGGTCGTATTTATCTCCATACCTCTAATCCGGAAGGAGTGCGTGGTGATGGCTATGCAATGCTATATCGGATTGGTGGCCGGATAATGAATATGGAATATGTTCAATTTCATCCTACAACGCTCTATACTTCGGGAGAAGAACGTTTTTTAATAACTGAAGCTTTGCGAGGCGAAGGTGGAGTGCTGAAAAATAAAGATGGGCAAGCCTTTATGAAAAATTATCACCCAAAAGGCTCTCTGGCTCCCCGGGATATAGTTGCTCGGAGCATAGTTTCCGAAATGAATCGCACCAACTCTTCCTATGTTTATCTGGACATTACTCATAAAAATAGAGCTTGGCTGCAAGATCGTTTCCCCAGCGTATTCAATAAATGTCAGGAAGTCGGTATTGATATTTCTACGGAAGGGATTCCAGTTGTGCCTGCTGCTCACTATGAATGTGGTGGAATTGCAGTAAATAATGTGGCTAATACAACTATCCGGGGACTAAAAGCAGTAGGTGAGGTCGCTTGTACTGGCCTGCACGGTGCCAATCGTCTGGCTAGCAGCTCTTTACTGGAATGTCTGGTTTATGGAACCATTGCTGGCCGCGATGCCTATGATACAATTAGCAAAAATAATTTTATTTTTCCTGAAATTGTAAAATGGAAAGAGGAAAAGGAAGAGGTAGATCCCGATCTACTACGGGAAGATATGATGATAATCCGTCATACAATGTGGAATTATGCAGGTATTGTTAGGACAAAGAAAAAATTGAGACGAGCAAAAAATATTTTTCAGCAATTGAATGATGATATTGAACAGTTTTATGCTCACAGTGCCTTGAGTGATAAGCTGATAGGTTTACGCAATGCAGCCACAGCAGCTCATCTGGTTCTGCATGCTGCCCGTTTAAATAGAAAAAGTCGGGGTTGCCATTACCGAAAAGATTAGTTAAACTTTATCGCTGAATTACTGTATTGAGCAGTGGATTCGGAACCAAATGTTTATTAACAATTAACTGGAGGAAGACATGAGTAGTCTATTATATGCAGCAGGTCAATCTGGAGGCGGATCAGGTAATCCTATCCTGGGTCTTTTACCTTTTGTTTTAATCATTGTTGTAATGTATTTTCTGATGATTCGTCCTCAGAGAAAAAAACAAAAAGAAAAAGAAGAGATGTTAGATAATCTTAAATCCGGTGATAAAGTGCTCACAATTGGCGGAATTTACGGAACTATCGATGGTATTGATGAGAAAAATAACCGTATAATCCTCAATGTTGGTAAAGATATAAAGTTTAATATTACCAAAAGCGCTGTTGCTGACCGAATTGAAAAATAAACAGATCATCAAAATAATATGAAAGAAGACTTGAAAATATATTATTATGGCAGTCCAATTCTGAGAGAGAAACTATCTGAATTGGAAGAATTGCCAGAAGGCTTTGATCAACTTGTTGATGATATGTTTGAGTTAATGTCTCATGAAGAGGGGATCGGGCTTTCAGCCAATCAGGTAGGGAAGGACCTGCGGTTCTTTATAGCTGATTTTTCTCTTTATAAAGATGACGGCATTAAGCGGGTTTTTATCAATCCTGAAATTATGGAAAGTGAAGGCGAAACTAAAGATGAAGAAGGTTGTTTAAGTTTGCCTGAAATTACCGTGAATGTCAAACGTGCTGATAAGATAAAGGTTCGCTTCAGAGATAGAAATTTCGAGGAACATGTTGCAGAATACTCCGGGTATCTTTCCAGAGTTATTCAGCATGAAACTGACCATCTTGATGGCACCTTTATGACAGATAGAATCAGTCCGCTCAAGAGAAAACTCCTTGATAATAAACTCAAACGCATAGCCAAAATGGCTAAACAAGAATTGAAGCAAAGTTAAGGGCTCTGGAATGAAGATAGTTTTTATGGGCACGCCCCAATTTGCTGTCCCATCTCTACGAAAAATTGTGGAATCTAAACATGATATTATTGGTGTTGTAACCGGTTCAGATTGCAAAAGAGGACGAGGGCAAAGAGTCAGGAAAACAGCAATTAAAAAAGTAGCTGAAAATTTAAACACAAAAATACTGCAACCAGAATGTCTTAGTGATGATGATTTTTATCAAGATCTACAGGACTTAAATCCTGACGTTTTTGTAGTTGTTGCTTTTCGAATTTTGCCTGAACGGCTGCTGTCAATTCCTGAGTTTGGTGCGATCAATTTGCATGCCTCTTTGTTACCCAAATATCGGGGGCCAGCACCCATTAACTGGGCTATTATCAATGGTGAAAAAGAGACCGGTTACACAATTTTTCAGATTGAAAAATCGGTTGACACGGGCGATATGTTAAAACAGGAAAAAATACCTATCAAGAATACTGATACCTGTCAGGAGGTTCACGATACTCTTGCTAAAGAAGGTGCAACAGGCCTCCTTTCTGTATTGCAGGACCTGGAAGAAGGAAAAAGGGAAGCTATTCCCCAAAAGGATGAAGAGGCAACTAAGGCACCGAAAATTAATTCAGAAATGGGCCGCATCGATTGGAGCCAAAAGGCTGAAAAGATTAAAAATTTAATCAATGGTCTATCGCCCTATCCGGGAGCTTTTTCTTTTTTTAATGGTAAGAGGGTTAAATTCATTCGGGCGAATTATAAGGATAAGAATTACGAAAAGAAGCCTGGTGAAATCGCCTTTGTTAATAATTATAGCATGGGAATTCAAACTGGTGATGGAGTTCTAATACCAATTGAATTACAGAAATCGGGCAAGAGAGTTCTACCAGTTAAAGATTTTATTAATGGTTTTAAAGGGAAAGCAGGCGATGAGTTCACAAGCAAGCGTTCGTAGTACGGCAGTTGAAATATTAAATTTAATTTCCGATAATTATACTGATTTTGAGAAAAAGATTCATACTTTCGCTGAAAAAAGAGGCTTCTCAAAGCGGGATCAGAATTTTTTATACAAACTTGTAAATGGTGTGATAATATATAAAGACTTGCTCGATTTTATCATTGACCTTGGCTACAAAAGGTCGATCAATCGATTGGAAAAAACTGCTTTAAATCTATTGCGAGTAGGTACCTATCAAAAGGTTATTCTAGATACTCCTGATCACGCTTTTATTTATGAAACTGTTGAGGCCGCACGAAAATTAAGACGGCAGAATTTGACCGGGCTTGTTAATGGAGTTTTGAGAAATCTGCCTGATAAAAATGACTGGCATGAGGAACTTAACAAATTACCTGAATTTAAAAAAATGGCCATTGAGTACTCTCATCCTTTGTGGATGGTGAAAGACTGGATCGGAAAATTTGGTCAGAAAGATACTCAGAAGTTACTGGAATTCAATAATAGCTACACCAGAATTTATTTTCGCCATAATCCTATCAAGATTTCATTAGAAGAATTGCAAAAAAAGTTGCAAGACAATTATGAACGGGTTGAATTCTTTAAGCTCGGAGCGATAAACCTATTTTCTGTGAAGAGTCCCGGAAAAATTCTCAATAGTCCAATAATCAAAGATGGAGAGGCTTCAGTTCAGGATTTGAGTCAGGTCTTTTCTGTCCTTTTACTTGATCCACAGAAGAATGAGAATATACTGGATGCCTGCGCTGCTCCTGGTGGAAAAACCGGTCTGATCGCCCAATTAACCCAAAATAAAGCAAATCTGATTGCCCTGGATAAACAAAGCGACAGAATTGATACTCTGCAGAAGAATATAGAATTACTTGGTGTTGAACTGGATTCGGTGAAAATTGGCGATGCTAGCCAATTTGAAGCGGGGAAATTTGATAAAATCCTGCTTGATGTGCCCTGCTCAAGTACGGGCGTTATTGCTAGGAGAGCTGATCTGCGCTGGAATCGCAGACCCGACGATATAAAAAAATATGTTCAAGATCAACTGGCAATGCTAACAAATATGGCTGGCCAAATAAATAAATCTGGATCTATAGTTTACAGCACCTGCTCACTGGAAGAAGAGGAAAATTGGCAGGTAGTTGACCAATTTTTAACAAATCATGAATTTCATGTTGAAGATGCTAGCAATTATGTTGATGAAAAGTATTGTGATAAAAAGGGAGCTGTTAATATAAAACCTTTTAATCATGATTTAACTGGTAGTTTTGCTGTTCGATTAAAAAAAGATTGAAATTCTAATAATGTTTAAAAAGCTATTAAGATTTATAAGAAATAGTTTCCGAATTGTGGTGGTCTTTTCTGCCTGCATGATTACAATAGCCTTGCTTTTTGATTACGTTATTATGCCCTGGTATACCGGCTATGGTGAAGAGTTTGATCTGATCAATGTAAAAAAAATGCCCTTTAAAAAAGCCAGAACCAAGTTAAATAGTGCTGGTTTGTATGTCGAGATAATTGACTCCGTGATAGTAAATAACACTCCATCAGGATTGATCTGGAAACAGGTACCGGAACCGGGCACAAAAATTAAAGAAGGCAGGGTCGTCCAGCTGGTAATCACTAAGAGCAGAAAAAATATCAGTATGCCCCGGCTGGAAGGGAAAAGCTTTAAAGCTGCTAAGATGGAACTGGAAAGATCAGGAATAGAAACTGATATAAATTTGCTGGTTTCCCGTGAATACTCTAATAAAAGACCAGAAGGAGTGATTTTGCGACAATCAGTAAAAGAAGGAGTCATGATCAGGCCATCCCAGCCAATCCATATCGTAATTAGCAAAGGCCCACCTAGCAAGACTTTTGAGGTTCCTGATCTGATTGGTCGCAGCTTAAAAGATGCCAAAGATCAATTAAGGAAGGTAGGACTCAAGGTTGGTAAAATTGAATATATAGAATCATCTGATTTTACGCCCCGGACTGTAGTCAAACAATCACCAAAAGCAAAAGCAGTCGAATATAAATCCGTTCCCGTTAATATGACAGTTACAAGGTGAAACCGTGAATAATTACAAACAAATCGTACCGTCTTTATTATCAGCAGATTTTGCAATATTGGAAAAAGAAATTCGAGACGTGGAAAAATCAGGTGCTCAACGTCTTCATCTAGATGTTATGGATGGCCATTTTGTTCCCAATATCACTTTTGGTCCCATTATTGTCAAAGCCATTCGCAAACTTACTGATTGCCATCTGGAAACTCATCTTATGATTTCAGAACCCGAAAAATACCTGAAACAATTTATTGAAGCTGGTAGTGATACTCTTCTCTTTCAGGTTGAAGTTGGAGAAAATATTTCTGAAAATCTGGCCAGAATTAGAGAACTGGGAGCAAAACCAGGATTGGTAATTAATCCGCCAACAGAATTTGAAAAACTGAAACCTTTTTTGGATAAGATTGATCACCTTTTGATTATGACAGTAAATCCGGGTTTTGGAGGGCAGAAATTAATAATGGATGTTATAGAAAAAATCAAAAGGGCGCGACCTTTTGCTGATAAATATGACTTTAGACTGGAAGTAGATGGTGGTGTCAATCTTTCTACAATTGACGAAGTTGTCAAGGCTGGAGCAGATTTATTTGTTGCTGGTTCGGCTGTGTTTGGCGGTGCAAATCCAGGCCAAAATTTTCAGCAATTGGAGCAAAGGATCAGAATATGAAACAGGTTGCTGAAGGAGAACTAGCCCGTAAAGCTATTCACTACTCATCAACTTTGATTCCACTAGCCTATTATTTCGTGTTAAACAGAGGCGTGATGCTATGGGCAACAGGCCTTTTGTTTCTATTTTTTTTAATGGCTGAAATAGTTCGACTGCGATTTCCGCGGTTTTACAAACTTTATTTAAAAGTATTTGGCTGGATGATCAGGTCTCATGAAAAAAAAGACCATTTGACTGGCGCGACCTATGTATTTTTAGGAGCATTTCTGAGCATTTTCTTCTTTTCCAAAGAAGTCGCCGTAATTGTCCTTTTCTTCTTAACAGTTGGCGATCCGACTGCCTGTCTGGTTGGCCTCTCAATTGGCAGAGTTAAACTGCCAGGGACTGAAAAAACAGTGGAAGGTTCTCTGGCCTTTATACTGGCTGGTTTATTGGCAACTTTCTGGATATCCGGCGTTGGTCTGGGAGTCAAGATAGCCGGCGTTTTATTGGCTGCCTTAATTGAATATTTGCCTTTTAAAAGCTTTGATGATAATCTGATGATACCTTTGATAACTGGCACTATTATGATGATCATTTTAAATAATATGATCCATATATAAATTATGACCTTTTTAAATCCATTTTTTCTATATTTTTTACCTCTTGCAACAATTCCAGTAATTCTACATATTCTTAATAAGAGCCGATTTAAAAAAGTGGAATTCAGCTCTTTGCAATTTTTACTGGAATTGCAGAATGATGTTATCAAAAAATTGAAGCTCAAGCAACTCCTTTTGCTGATTCTTCGGACTCTGATCATTATTCTATTTATAATGGCTTTTGCCCGACCAGTAATCAAGACCGAAAGGTCTAGCCTGCACGTTAAGCAGGGCCAGACTCTTTATCTGGTCGTTGATAATTCCTTCTCAATGGGCAAAACCAGTAAGGGACAGACACTTATGGAACAGCAAATAGCCAGGATAATCCCGTTACTGGAAAATAGCTCTTTTCCAGCCAACGTCAGGCTCATAAAAACAACTTCACCTGGCCAATTCGATTATGCAGAATTAACCCGTAGTGCCGAAACTGTGGTAGAAGAATTAACTGAAGTAGAAGTATCCAGCATGAATGGTGATCTGATAAAAACATTGAACACCATTCATAAAGATATTCAAAAATCAAAATTGGTTTCCCCGCTTATCTGGGTTCTCAGTGATTTTCAGAAACCGGATGGCGATTACACAGCAGAGTTGGAGGCAAAAATTTCTGATCTAAGCGAATATCAGATGCTATTTTTTCAAGCCCAATTTTCTGAAGAAAATTATTCAATAGTCGAGGCTATTTTCCCCAATCAACTTCTGGAAATCAACAGCCCTGTTTCGATTTCTACACAAACTCAAAATGAGGGTCAATCAGGCCAGATTCCTCTGGGGCTATTTCTGGAAGGTGAAAGGGCCGGCCGGAGCTTGCTTGATTTCTCAGATAAGAACACCCAATTTTCTGAATTTCAATTTATACCAACCAGTTCGGGCGTTTTGAATGGAAAATTATCTTTATCAGACGATAATTTTTTGGCAGATAATGAGCACTATTTTTCAGTTCACATTCCTGAAAAAATAAAATTACTTTTGACCGTTGGGGAGGAAGAAGCAAATTATTTACAAAAAGCAATTCAGGTTAATAAGTCAGGATTAAGTCTGGAAACTGTCAACAGACAGGAGTTCGCTGCCCGGGATCTATACAATTTTGATGTAATAATTTTATCTCAAATCGAAGGTATCAATCTGGATTTGATCACATCCTATCTGGAACAGGGAGGCGGTCTTCTAATAATTCCTGGCCAGGATGAGGATCGCCAATATTATAATCAATTTGCCCGTAAAAACCAGCTTCCTATCTGGACTCAGACTCGTTCTTTTTCTGGTGATAATTATCTAAAATTGGGAACAATTGATGAGCAACATCCTATATTTCAGAATATCTGGAAAGGACAAAGAAAATTCAACGCACGCTTTTATCGTATTCCTGAATTCAAATCTAACAATCATCAGGTAATAGCCACCTATGAACAGGGCCAGCCCTTTTTAATGATTCCTAAAAATAATTCTCAGATTGTTATTATGGCCACAAATCCGTCCAGGAGCTGGAGTGATATTCAGTTTACAGGACTATTTGCTCCTCTTGTTCATAGAATTCTCACCTATTTAGGCGGACAAAAGGATTTTAATTACAGTTATACAATTGGTGATACTATCTCAATTGGCGATTTTAATATTGAAGATACGCAGGATCTTACAATAACAACACCTTCCGCTGCGGAATATATTCCTGGGGGAGAAGAAAATAAAATTTTCGACAAAACTCAGGATCCAGGAATATATAAAATCTATACGAGAAATCAGCCAGTTAGTGCATTTGCTGTGAATATTTCTAAGCATGAAAAAAAGTGTGAATATTTATCAAACCAGGACTTTGAGAAACTCGGTAGTATCTATGGTAGCAATCTGATTTTCAATAAAGATAAAACTCAGAAACAGACTACAGCTGGAGAATTGTCTCCCTGGATTTTTTTCCTGACCCTGGGCTTAATATTTGCTGAGACCTGGCTTTCTCAGAGTGAATAAAATATAAGAAAGGAAAATATGCTCGAAAAACAACAATTTCCTGATAAGGCAATTCTGGTAAGTGCTGCTGTTGGTCCTGAAGCCAAAGATGATCTTGATGAACACCTTCAGGAATTGAAAATGCTAGTTAAGACATTGAGGATGCGAGTTCTGGATTCCTTCCAGGTTGTCCTTAAAAAAATTACTCCAGCAACATTTATTGGTAGTGGTAAAGCTCAGGAAATCAAAGAAGCTGTTGAAACTCAGGGCGCAAAAATTGTTGTTTTTGATAATGATCTAAAGCCTTCCCAGGAACGTAATCTGGAGGAGATGTGGGGCAATATTGTCGTTACAACGCGAACGGGTATCATTCTCGAGGTTTTTCGTCGCCATGCTCGTACTCGTGAGGCCAAAACCCAGGTTGAATTAGCCCGATTAGAATATTTATCATCGCGTTTGGTTGGAATGTGGTCACATTTAAGCAGGCAGGATGGAAGTACTGGTGTTCGAGGTGGACCCGGTGAAAAACAGGTCGAAATTGATAGACGCCTGGTCAGTGACCGCATTGCTAAGCTCAAAGAAAAATTAGAAAAAATAGATCGACAAAAGGATGTTCAGAGCAGTCAGCGCCAGAATGAATTTAGGGTAGCCATTGTGGGCTATACCAATGCTGGAAAATCGACTCTCATGAATGCTATGACCAATGAAGAAGTCCTGGTTCAGGATCAACTTTTTGCTACTCTTGATACAACAGTGCGTCAGTGTGAGTTAGATAGTACTCATACTGTTTTATTAAGTGATACAGTTGGATTTATTAGAAAACTGCCTCATCGTCTGGTTGCGTCATTTAAATCAACATTGAAAGAAGCTCGAGAAGCGGATCTTATTCTGAAGGTTATCGATTTGAAATCAGATTACTGGAAGGAACACCTCCAAACAGTGAATACAATTCTCAAAGAACTTGAAGCTCACAAAATTCCTTCTATGATTGTTTTCAATAAAATTGATAAATGTGAAAGCAAGGATTTTAAGAAAGTTAAGCATGACCATCCTGATGCAATTTTTATCTCAGCACGAGATCATGTTGGGATCGAAAGTCTCAAAAAACAAATTCTGGACTTCTTGCACAAAAAAGAGGTGCGGATAACATTGACTGTTCCTGCCAGCAGAATGAAAAGCATTGTAGCCTTGCGAAAATACGGCACAATTGAAACAGAAAAATATAAAGATGGCAAAGCCTTCATGGAAATTGTCTGCTATCGCAATCTGTGGAATAAATTAAAAGACCAACTCACAGATCAAATTGAAGTTACTTCGGTAGAAGATGTAGCTTAAGAGGAAATTATGAAATTAACTATTCTTGGCTCAGGTTCGGCAATTCCAGTTCCTGAGAGAAATCCTGCTTCTTATTTGCTAGATATCGGAGGGCAAACTGTTTTACTGGATAGTGGATCTGGTGCTTCTCGCCAGATTGCCAGAGCAGGCCGAACAATTAAAGAGATAAGCAAACTTTTTTATACTCATTTTCACATTGATCATATCGGTGATCTGCCCTCTCTTTTATTTGCCATTAAAAATAGTGACTTTGCCGCTAGTACAACCAGTCTTGATATTTATGCTCATCAGAACTTTATGCAATTTCTGGCTACTTTTGAAAATTTATATGGTGATTGGATAAAAAATCCTGATTATCCTTATGAATTTCATCCTCTGGAGGGTAAGGCTGTAGAATTTGATAATTTTGTACTCAAATTATTTCCGGCTAATCATAATCCCGAAAGTCTTATTTTTCGCTTTGAGTCCCGGAGTGGAAAATCCCTGGTTTATACGGGTGACACTGATTATTGTGATAGTCTGGTAAAAGCTGCCCGGAATGCTGATCTTTTGCTTACAGAATGTTCTTTTCCTGATAATTATGATGTTAAAGGCCATCTTTCACCATCTAAAGTTCGAAAAGTCGTAAAAAAAGCCAAACCTAAACAGGTAATCCTGACACACCTCTATCCCAATAATGACGATTCAACTCTTATTGACCGAATAGGGCTAAAAAATGATAGACCTATAAAAATAGCCCGAGATCTAGAAGTGATCCAGGTTTAATTAAAATATATGTAAGATCAGATAATATTCCGTTAATATTGCTCAGCAATTTTCTGATAGGCTTTGCGAAACGGCATACCCTTTTCAACTAGTTTATAAGCCTTTTCTGTAGCATATAATTCGTCGGTAAGGGCTGCCTGACAATTTTCCTTGTTTACTTTTAAGGAATCAAATACATGAGCGCTGATTTGCAAAGAAGCCCTGGTCACATCGATAACTTCGAAAATTGCTGCTTTGAATAGTTGAAAATCACGATGATAACCGGTTATCAAATTGGCCATCATAGAATTAATCCGATTCTGAAGAGAAATAACAACATGGTATTTAGCCCGCATTAATTCCAGGACATCGGGATTTTTCTTTTGTGGCATAATAGAACTACCGGTTAAAAAATCTTCGGGCAGTTCAAAAAATTGGCAGCCGGGCATGGAAAAAAGGACAAGGTCGCTCGCGTACTTATTAAGATCATACATGATCAATCCAAGAATATGTGCAAGTCCGCTTTCGAATTTTCCGCGGCTATTTTGGCAATAGACTGGATTTTTCTGTACACGATCGAAACCTAACTTACCGGCAGTGTAATCCCTTTTTATTTTGAGAGGTGCACCATAGCCGGCTGCCGTTCCGAGAGGGGATTGGTTGATAAATTTTGCATAAAAGGTGAGATATTCCAGGTTGTCATCCATAGAATCTTTCAAACCACCAGCCCACATTTTTATTGATGAAGGCATGGCTTTTCGAGTATGAGTAAAACCTGGCAAGTCAATCTCACCGTATTTCTCAATTAATTTTTCTAGAACTTTTATATTTGACTTAATGAGTTTCTTGATCTCACTGGCTTCATCCCGGTAATACAATCGAAGCGCAGTTAGAACCTGATCATTGCGAGAGCGGGCTGTGTGAATTTTCTGACCCGTTTCGCCCAGTTTTTTGGTAAGATAATTTTCAATAGCAGTATGACAATCTTCATCGGATTTTTGGATCTCAAATTGACCTTTTTTATGGAGCTCAATGATATTGTTTAATTCTACGACCAGCTGGTCTTTTTCCTCTGAATTTAGTATGTCTATCTGCTGGAGCATTTTTGCGTGGGCAATAGAGGCCTTACAGTCATACTCTAACAGTCGCTGATCAAGAAGATAGTCCTGACCAACTGTATAATTTTCTATTAAAGCGTCAAGGTTTTTATGTTCATCCCAAAGTTTCATTTTTCTTTTTTATATCTCCACAAATAGGGGTCCTGTTCTCTGAGAACAGCATGATGAGCTTTGAGTCGAATCGAATTGATGTTGATAAAACCCTGTGAGTCTTCAGCATCAAAGCCACCTTCCAGATCCATACTGGAAAGTTTTCTGTCATAAAGAGAAGTAGGTGATGTTCTGCCCAGCATGAGAACATTGCCTTTTAAAAGTCCTAGTTTAACTGAACCTGTGATTCTTTCCTGGCTTTTATTCATGGCATTCATCAAAAAATCCATTTCCGGCGAAAACCATAGACCGTTATAGATCAATTCGGCAAATTTGGGAATCAAACTATCCCGAATGTGCATGACTTCTTTGTCCATAGCAATGCCTTCTAGATCGCGATGAGCTTTCCATAGAATTGTTGCCGCCGGAGTTTCGTAAATTCCTCGTGATTTAATGCCAATGAATCGATTCTCAACAATATCTATTCTGCCAATGCCATGTTTCTTGGCCAATTCATTCAGATAAATGTAAAATTTAAGCGGGTCAGTTTCTTCAAAATCATCGGATTCATTGATAACTTTAGTGGGAACCCCATCTTCAAAATGAATCTCAATATTTTCTTGCTGATCAGGAGCGTTCTGTATTGAATTGGTCATAGAATAAACATGTTCCGGTGCCGTTTTGGACGGATCTTCCAGAATTCCGGCCTCATGGCTGATATGCATTAAATTGTCATCTTCACTATAGGATTTTTCCTTGGAAGCCTTGACTGGAATATCATATTTGTCTGCGTACTCCAGAAGATCTGTACGACCTTTGAATTGATTTAAAAATTCTTCATCTTTCCAGGGAGAAATAATTTTTATAGTAGGATCAAGAGCACTATAGGCGAATTCAAAACGAACCTGATCATTACCTTTTCCTGTGGCGCCGTGGGAAACATATTGGGCCTGTTCTTTATGGGCGATCTCAATTTGTTTTTTGGCTATCAGGGGGCGAGCGATCGCAGTACCAAGCAGATAACGACCTTCGTAAACAGCATTACCCTGAAGTGCAGGCAAAATGTAATCGGTTACAAATTCTTCTCGTAGATCTTCAATGTAAACTTTACTAGCACCGGTTTCCAGAGCCTTTCGCTCAATATCTTCAAAATCATCTTCAATTCCAACATTACCTAGATAGGCAATAACTTCATAGCCTTTGTTTAGCAGCCACTTCAATATGACTGAAGTATCTAATCCTCCGCTATAGGCTAAAATAACTTTTTCTTTTAACATCAATTAACCTTTGTTTCTTATAAATGATCTTTTAATTCAGGCACGTGTTCAATCAGAGAGTCAAGAAATTCTTCCTGGGAAACACCTTCTTGCATTACAATTAGAACAGTATCGTCACCGGCGATTGTCCCTAGCACATCATCGAGTTCCATCTCATCGATGAGCATGGCAATATTGGATGCAAAGGAAGCTGTACATTTTAATACTGCAATATTTTCAGAAAAGGCGATAGAGTGGAAACTTTCAACCGGGAATTTAGTCATGATCGAATTTTTAGTCTGGTGCACCTTCTCAGGCAAGGCGTAAACGTGGCCTTTTTGACCATCAGGAATCTTTATAATTCTTAAACTATTCAGATCTCTAGACAGAGTAGCCTGAGTTGTTTGAAAGCCCTCTTCCTCTAATTTTTCCTGTAAGCCTCTCTGGCTGGTAATTTTGCAATCACCAACAATTTCTCTGATTTTTTTATGTCTTTCTATCTTTGTCATTGATTTGTTTCTTATTGTATAAATATCAAATATCGACGCATAAATATACATAGATTAGCATCACATGTCAAGCAAAAAGAACTTAATATTTTTTGGTAATTGGATTAATATTTTAATCATTTTTGCAAAAGAAAATAATAAATCCCGCAGCAAATTTATAAACTACGGGATTTATTTATGTTACAACAATAAATTTGAAATATAAATTACAAGAATATTTATTCAAGCAGAAATTTTGCTAAATAAATAACCAACCTATTTCTACTTTTCATCATTCTGGATCATTTTAAGCATCTCTTTAGCAGCTGCATTGGGTCCATCAATCTCCATGCCGGGTACTCCTAGGCGGGTGCGGATTTGGCCAACGTAAGTACCATTATCAAAAAAATTCTTGAAGAATTTCTGGGCAATCTCATTGTGGCGATCTTTCATCTGAGGCGGCCCGAAAATATTGGCAAAATAGGAATGACGCAGACCTTTATCATCAGTTGTCCCCTTACTCATTACGGCGCCTTCACTGAAAACACGCAGTGCTTCCTCAGATTTTTGGAAACGTTCAATAATAGGATGCTCTTCGTCGATTTCTTCATAATTATTAGCGTAGAGAACATAGTCTATGTCAGTGCCTTTGTTAACATTCTTAAAAGTTGTAACCGGAAGCGTAATGCGGGAGTTAACTTTTCCCGGGCTGCTAATAATTGCTCTATCGAGCTGACCAAAAGCATAACCGGGGGGAAAGTCGTCGAGACGCTGAAAGGCGCCGGTCTCAGTTCCATAAGCTTTAACCAGTCCATCAGAATCAATATTTAATGATCCCATATCATCAGCAATAATTGTCATCTCTTTGAGCTGACTTTCAGCAAGTCGGCGAAAAGCCTCAATGCTTTCGGACTTACCTGCTCCAGAATCACCTATTAACAGAAAATTACCGGATTTGTTATTTTTTAGAGTCAATTTATAGAAGGCTCCATGATAGGGCATATTGCCATTCATCATAACCCGGGTATTGTGGAGGGTGAGCATCATCTTTTTTAAATAGCCAAAATAGCCAAATTCCTTGTCCCGAGGGACCGCTGCAACCAGTAGATCTTCTTTTTCATCGTAACTATAAACAGTTGGCATATCAGCCAGTCCTTCCAATGAACCTTTTTCAACGCCATATAAATAAATGGCATCAGGTTTTTTCTTGAGATCTTCTTTACTGGCTAATTCAAATAAATTACTGAGATGGAACCCAAGATCATAAAAACTCTGATGAATGTAAGCGTGGACAATAATCTTGCCTATTTTGGCAGGAAAACATAGCCATTTGTCACTATCCACATTCACGTAATCGATGGGATTTTCGTCAACCTTGATAAATTGTCCCCGTCTTCTGTTCATAGGCGGATCAAAAATCAAAGGAGGATATAATAGGATTTGTCGTATGGTGGGTACATTATTTAATTTTGCATATCTATCAGACTTAATTCCAGCCAGGTCAGTTGGTAAAGCAATCGTACCTACTTCAGCACCAGCATGCACCTGCCGGTAAACCTGAGGATGTTCTCCTGTAATATTTTCCTGAATATTTCGATAAGCCCGACGAACTAGATGCATTAATTTTTCGACAGTATTATTAAATGTTCGATAAGGTCTTTCATCAAGCCGGTCGGATTCAGAATTACAAATTACGAAGCGGTCAAAACTTCTCCAGTAGTTATATAAATATTCAGTAAATTCGTAGAGTGTTTCTTTGTCTTTGAGAAATATATCAGCTCCATCAACAATATTGGGCACCAGAGCGCTCTCTAGCTTACTGAGATATTTAAAGGTTTCTATAAGAATGCGGATATTTTTAGAATTAATCTTGCGTCCCTGAAAAATATCCAGCAGGTTGGAATCACGTATTTGAAGGCTCTTAATACATTTCTTTAGCATGCCCCGAAACATTTCACTCTCAATGAGCTTTTCCGGAGATTCGCAAATCCGGTCTTTTAACTTTAGGATGGTCTTATCATCCGTAATTTCATAAGAAATTGAATGCATTTTTACTCCTCGCTTTCTAATTTTCCAATGTTAACCAGGAAGAATTAGGGTGCAAACTTCATGGTTAATCAATAAATTATTGCACGACTATTGTAAATAGTTGTTTTAATGAATTTTATAACTTTTATTAAGTTTGATAATAGCTGCTCGTTCTTTCAAATAGTCCTGCATAATTCGGCTTAAGTTAAGCCAAGATATTTATTTTTCAAAAAATGTTGAGGATTTAAATCTGAAATTAATGAATAAATATACATTAAATTGGAGGAGAAATGGCAAAGACAAAAATTATTAAAAATATTGGTCAACTGGCGACCTGGAACTCAGAAAAAAACAAAATGGACATAAAAGAAAATGTTGAAATTTTAATTGAAAATGAGCGTATTCAGGAAATTGATAGTCAAATTAATTGTCCTGAGTGTCAGGTTATTGATGCTCATGATAAGTTGATCACCCCCGGTTTTGTTGATCCTCACACTCATCCTGTTTTTTATAATACTCGGGAAATGGAATTTGAGATGCGCCTCCAAGGTAAAAGCTACAAGGAAATTGCCGCTGCCGGAGGCGGGATTCTGGCTTCTGCCCGAAAATTGCGAAAAGCACCAAAAAATGAATTGAAGAAAATGGTAACGGATCGGTTAGATGAATTTTTCAGATTTGGTACGACTACAATTGAAGCCAAGAGCGGTTATGGTTTATCAGTTGATTCGGAAATAGAATCTCTGGAAATTCTAAAGGAATTTAAAGAAAAACACCCTCTTGATATTAAAACTACATTTCTGGGCGCCCATGAATATCCTGAAAAATATCGCAATGATCATCAGGGCTATATCGACTTGATCATTAATGAGATGATACCTAAAGTTGCTGAAAATCAACTGGCTGATTATGCTGATGTGTTTTGCGAAGAAGGAGTTTTCTCCGCT
Organism: bacterium; assembly: GCA_035312185.1. Lineage (GTDB taxonomy): Bacteria > Fidelibacterota > UBA2242 > UBA2242 > JAFGTP01 > JAIPHI01. The sequence continues at coordinate 2,252 of DATGCI010000166.1, read as the reverse complement.
GAGGAGAGCAAAAAAGTACTGGAATCAGCAAAACAATATGGTCTGGGCATTCGACTCCATTCTGATGAATTTAAGCCAATCGGCGGCACCCAATTAGCCCGCGATGTAAAAGCGATATCCGCTGACCATTTGACAGCTATTACTGAAGAGGGAATAGCAGCACTGAAGGAAGGCAATGTGATTCCTATTATACTACCGGCAACAACATATTTTCTGGGCTCTGATCATTATGCCCCGGCCCGAAAAATGCTGGAGCAGCAACTTGATGTGGCCCTGGCTACAGATTTTAATCCTGGAAGTTCTATGACTCAATCCATGCCCTTTGTGATTAATGTGGCCTGTCTAAATATGAAAATGACTCCCAAAGAGGCACTCAAAGCAGCAACTTTTGATTCTGCTCGAGCTCTTGAGATGGAAGACCTGGTCGGAAGCATTGAAAAAAATAAGCAAGCTGATATAGTGATCTGGAATTGTGAAAATTACCAGAGCATACCCTACTTTCTGGCCGCTCAAACTGTAGAAAAGGTTATGAAAAAAGGTGAGATTGTCTGGGAAAATCGGAACTGATTTTTAGATATTTTTATAATTTTTATTATAAGGATCTGAGATTAATCCCTGATCTAGAGCCTGTTTGATCTCTTTGATACCTTCAGGAACAGTTCGTGTGATTTCAAATCCTAATTCATTTTTTATTTTCGAGAAATCAACTCGATAATCGCGGGGGTCTTCTTCTTTTTTAACGTATTTTATTTTTGCCTCAGGAAAGAATTCGAGTAATTCATCTACAATCATTTGTTTCTGATAGTTCTCTTCAGTTGAACCAATTCCAAAAACCTGGTGAGTTACTTGTGAAGCCGGTGCTTCTAGAGCCATTTTTATAGCACGGGCAATATCAAATACATGACAATAGGGACGCCAGAATTGCTCGCCATATATTACCAGTTCTTTGCCGGAATGCAATTGTCTGGTAAAATCATTAACTGTCAAGTCAAAACGAGGGCGGGGAGCAAGTCCGTAAACTGTGGCAAAGCGCAGTGAAATGGGGACAAAATTATTCGTTTTGGGAGTTTCAAGCAGATGTTTTTCAAACTCTACTTTCTGTTCTGCATATAGAGAGACTGGTTTTAAATCGGATGTCTCATCGACGTAATTATTTTCACTGCTTTCCATTTTTCCATAATTGCTACAGGTCGAAGCAAAAACAAATCTTTTAATATCATTTCCGATTGATAATCTAAGCAATTTATGGGATGCATCTTGATTGGTTTCCCGGGCTGTTTTCGGATCAGCAGCACAGGCGGGATCACCAACTATGGCGGCTAGATGGACTACATAATCAATATTCTCAACTGCTTTTTCCAGATCATCCTGATTCCTGATATCACCATACATAAACTCAAAATTTGGATGCTGAAGAATTCCAAGTAGTGATTCACCACCAAAATTAAAATTATCAATTCCTCTGACTTTCAGACCATTATTCAAAAGTAATCTTGATAAAATCGAACCAATATAACCAGCACAGCCTGTAATTAGTACTTTTTTCAAATTTATATTCCTAAATATTCCTTATGCTTTTTCAACCTACTAAAAATAAAATTCCATAGTTTAAAAAAAATGGAATAATAACTATTATTTTTTACTTAAATGATCAACTATTTCGTCAATGGAAATATCTTCCTGTTCGCCTGAAGCCATATTTTTGAGTGCAACAGCATTACGCTCTAGTTCATGATCACCAATGATGATGACTTTTTCTGCATTATTTTTATTTGCATAGCGCATTTGGGCTCGCATGGATCTTTGGAGTAGATCCATTTCTGCATTGAGCCCCTTCACTCGAAGAGCAGTTACAATCTCGAAACCTTTATCCCGGGCTTTTTCTCCCATTGTTACACAAAATATAAGATTTTTATCCTGGGGCTCAAGCACATCCTGCTCTTCAAGAGCCAGAATCAAGCGCTCCATTCCGCAAGCAACTCCGACAGCCGGAATTTCCGGCCCTTCCAGATCTTCTACGAGATGGTCATAACGTCCCCCGCCGCAAATAGCGTCCTGGGAACCAAGTAGAGAACTGGTGATTTCAAAGGTTGTTCGTGTATAATAGTCGAGGCCACGGACCAGTTTTTTATCAACTTTAAAGGGAACATCGGTTTTACTAAGTAGCTTTTTAACTGTCTCGAAATGCTGTTTGTCTTCGTCTGAAATATTATCGGTAATCATAGGAGCCTGCTCATCCAAAACTTGCTGGC
>DATGCI010000165.1:0-15710 GCA_035312185.1 bacterium | reverse complement strand
CGAAGCCAACATATGATAAATAGTACCCTTTTCATCAAATTCCAGATCATTATGAATAGAAGTGTAATAATGAGAAGGAATATAGATACGACCAAGTTTTTGCCCCTTCTGATCGGTGATCCAGATCTGACGACTAACTTTTAGGGGAACTTGATTTTCAATAATATCAAAATCGAAATAGAGGCGCTGATGTTGATCTTCACCTAGAAATCGGACTGCTCCTAAATTGTTGTCTTTCTGCTTCAAACTGCAATTGATCGTAGTATCCGATTTTTGAAGAGTGAAATCAGCTTCACTTCTTGATTTTAATTTTATATCATAAGTCGGAATATTGTCAGAAACTGGTTTACTGAGGCTTTTTATTGATCTATCAGATAGTTGACGCAAACTTCCATCATTATTTCTGAGCAAAACCTGATTTTGCTTAATCTGTAGGTCTTTTATGCTGGTAAATTTTTCTTTATTAATGTATTTATTTACCAGATTCCGCCTGGAATATTCATGCACATCTCTACCTACTAAATAGGCAATATTTTGATTTTCTTTAATGGCAAAACTTTTAGCATTGGCAGGAGCATAGTGTTTTTCCATCATCCGGTCATTTTCAAATATTTTAAGAGAATTGTTAACCGGGTCTAAAATTTTGATCTTTGAATCATCAACTTTGAAACTTTGCGGTCCAAATCTCATAGAAGGATCAGTCCGGTAATTTACATTACCATTCTCCTGACCCCAATTTACATGAAAAACTTCAACAGGTTGAAAAGATGTAGTTGGCAGATGGGAAATAAGCAGCAAAAGTATTGAAATTATTCTCATAATAATCCTGTAGTTTATTGGTTAGAATTATTTTATTAGCATACATTTCTTATTGTTGGTGTAAAGTAAATCACTATTCTGAGAGCTGTAAACTTCCAGTCGATAGATATAAATACCAGAACTATACTTTGATGCATTCCATTGAGTACTGTAAAAACCGCTCTTGGCTCTTTTATTGACTAAAGTTTCAATCAAGCGCCCGGATACATCAAATATTTTTAAATTTACAAATCCATCTTTGGGTAAATTATATTCAATTTTAGTAATTGGATTAAAAGGGTTGGGATAATTCTGCTTGAGGGCAAAGTTTGAGGGCAGATTAGTATTGATTGGGTCTTCCAGCTCGGAGCCAGTATCAAAGAAATTTAGAATTCTTTCCATAATATCAGTCCGTTGTTGCGAGTCATAGACTGTCTCAATGGGAAAAGTAAGATAAACAAGTCGGCCTGGTACTTCACCGGCTGGAAATTGCCCATCAAATGAAATTCCTGCTACACCTTTATCAGTAGATACATTCTGAAATTTAAAGCAGCTTTGAGCTCCATTAAGAGGTGAAATAGCATCAGGCCAATCCACATCAATAGTTCCGTGGTCGCCATCGTCATAATTAATTGTACCAATTCCCTCCATAATAGAGCCAGAGATGGATTCAGCAGTATAGTAAGTCCCACTATTTCCCAGAGGAGCATCGTTTATATAGCTGGCTTTGAGATAATTGTTATAAAAATTTTTGTCTGATAAGGAACCCTGATCTACCAGATCCCATCCGATTTCAGCACCGGAAACAAACAAATTGCCACCCTTATTGAGAAAATTTTCAACACTATCCTGTTCTACTGGATTGAATGTATCATCGGCTGTGCTTTCATCGCCTAACATCCAGATAACATTTTCATATTTGCTTATTGCAATTTTTCCTTCAAAAACTGATTCATTGAGTGCATAGGAAAAGCCTCTATCATTGGAAAGCAGGGGTAAACCATATTGCTTTACATAATCATGGCGAGTATTTGTGGAGCGATCAAAGCCATTTACTATCAGAATATCGTAAGGATCTTCTGAGGGAATTCCCACATAACACTCGTCAGTCCTGTCCGATTCGCCCATTTCATTGTAAGCCTGGACCTGAAAATAATAGGGCGTCATATTATCCAGGTCGTTCATTACAATTTTATTGGTGCTGGAATGAAGGGAGTCGGAATAAGTTAATCCGTTATTGCTGTACCAGAAAATATAACCTTTGGCATTGGCGGAAGGTTCACAAGTGATTGTCAATTCTCCATTTGCACTATTTTCGATACGCACATATTGAGGAGTGGCTGGAGGATAGACAAATGTACTATCGGGAGTTAAAAATTTATCCCCAAAAGAAGTTTGATTGGCTACTACTGTCACATCTACAGAATCTTTGTGATACATAGGCGCGTCAATTATTAATTTGTATTCTCCTGGGGCAAGGCTATCAAACATATAAAAGCCGTTATTTTGATCGTCGCCTTTATAAACTTGCTGGCCGGGCTCAAGAGTAACAGTCAAATTATTTACCGGTAATTTGGAATCTTCAAAAGTGATAGATTGGTAATCAACAGTATGCTGTTGATCACGAGCTATCCCGGCTATAATTCCGGTGGAAAGCTGACCAGCCTCAAAATATTCCAGAAAAGAGCGAGCAATTGCCCAGGATTCATGCCGCCGATAATCCAGGTTCATCAAACGCCAGGTCTCAGGAATATAGTCATGAAACGAACCTTCACTAATTGTAGATGGCATTTCCGCTGGATATAGAACACCATAGCCATAATTCCAATCAGGATGCATAGTCAGATCACCCCAGGCATATTTTGCAGTCGTTCGATTAACTGTGTGAATTTTGTCGGCAAGGATTTGAGCCTTTTCTTTGGCCAGGGGATAGGTGGGATCGTTAGTTTTACCATTAAAAATTGCCAGAGAATAGTTCGTTTCTCCATCAAATGCATTACTATGCACAGAATTGAAATAGTCTACATTATTTTCATTGGCAATACCAGCCCTTGTAGATAGCGAGGGATCATCAGTTACTCCATCATTGCCATCTCTGGTAAGGATTACAGTCGCTCCCATATTAGATAGAATTTTATCTAGAAAAAAGGCTTTTGTTAAATTGCTTTCCGATTCCCAAAATCCTACCTCTTCCATATGGCGATCATCAGATTCGTGACCACCATGACCGGGATCGATACAAATTTTCACACCACTCAAATCCTGCCCAGAAACGGACATAGTAATTAAGATAGAAATAAAAATAAAAATTTTTCTCATATTAATATATTCCTTAACTATTTATTTCAGGTGAATAATTTCTATTTTTTCCCCGGTTTCATAAATGATCTTATTTCCATCAGGAGACCAGCTAGGATTGAGTTCAATTTTATCAGGAGTAGCTGTTAAATTGTGTTTCTTTTCGCCTCGCGAGGAGATCATGTAAATATCAGAGGAAGTAATTCTATGACCATCGTCTTTTTCCAGAGTAAATAAGATCCATTTACTATTTGGTGACCATTTAGGAGTACTGGCCTGTTTGATAGTTGATAAAATATTTCCCTCAATGTCAGAAATATAGGTAGCCTGGCCAGCAACTGTGAATAGAATTTTATTACCATCGGGAGAAGCTGATGACCAGATGTAGTGTCCATGGCCAGCAGGGTTAAGCAACTGCTTATGACCATTATCAAAAAGGATCAGATTGTCATCCAGAGTATAGGTAAAAGGCTGATTGATAGATTGACTGTAACTCTGTAAAGAACTGGATTGATTATTATTCAAATCGTAAATATAAAGTCTATCCTTTAATAAATAGACAATTTTGTTTTCTTCACAGAGAAGTGGTGGAGATAAATCACGTTTATCGCTGATTATGTTTGTTGTTTTTTTATCAGCAAGATTTTGAACAGCCATATAGGAATGGCGCAGACGATTGGGATAGCGATCATAGCGGAATAGGATTTTTTCACCATTTTCTAAAAATTGGGGCTGGTAACCGGCTCCGAAATAATTATTGAGCCGGGATAATTTTTGCTCATTCAGATCAAATAGCCATAGGCCGCGATACCCTGCTGAAGTAAGTAATAAATTTTCACCATCTGGAGTAAAACGAGGTGCAATAAATCTGATCGAATCCGGCAGGTCTATTGTCTCGACCTTTTTTACTTCAAATCTTTGACGGGAGCAGGTTGTGAAGAATGTGATAAACAAGAGACCTGCTATTAAGATATAATTCAATTTTTTCATAAGATTTCTTTCTGATAATTCCAGAAAACTCGATGAACTTCAGCACCAACTTTTTGGTAATAAAATCCAATCGGACCAACCCAGGGAATAATTGATTTTTTCAAGCCGGCTGTTTGCATATCTCTGAGACAGCGCTTTAATAGAATTGCGCCCAGGCCTTTGCCCCGGGCTTCTGGACTGGTTCCCATTGGGCCAAACCAGCCAGTGCCTATATTATTACAATTGTGAGCGGAAAAAGCAATTACCTTATCATTCTTGATTGCAATGTGAAGGGGGATAGGCTTTTGCTCATAAGCTTTTCTAACTTCACTGATCCAGACTGAAAATTTGTCTTTCATAAATTCCATAACCAGGTTCTGGTCATTAGAGCCAGCCCGTTTGATGATGATCTGTTCTTTGTTTCGCAAATTTTCTTCTTCAGATTCAGTTGCGAAATTGTTATTTTCCAGGTCTGCAATCATATTAACATTGTCCCGGCGTTTCTCATACCCCCAATCATGGAGCAAACTAATCAAGGAAGTATAGCGAGGGTCGATTCCCGGTCGAAAATAATTGGGAAAACTGTCCATAAAGCGAATTAATTTCACATCTCTATCAATGAGAATATTTTCGATTTTATTAAAAGTTTTCTCGAGAATGGGACCTCTGGATTTTTGATCAGAAGCGGCTATAAGTTTTATCCAGCCTGTCTTTTTGCCCTTATAAACGCGAATATAACCACTGGCAAATGCCAGTATTTTGCCATCTTCTACATATTTGATATTGGCTGGTTCTAGAAAAAAATCTTCGTCAAAAATTTTTTCGTGCATTAATTCGGGAGTGATTTGATCGTAGGTAAAAACATGATTAAAAAGTTTAGTCAACTCTCTGACATCGTCTTTTTGTATTAACTGAAAATTACCCATAAGTAATCCCATTATTTTGGTATAATTATCTACTGCTTCCCTGAATGAAGCTAACTTTGCCATCCATGGCTGTGACAATCGCTTTATTTGCTGAGACAGGAGCAGCAGTATTGATAAGTCCCTGGCTTATTTTATATTTCCATTTCAAATCACCTGTACTTTTTTGAAAGGCATATAAATCACCATAACCTGTTCCAAAGAAAACAGTGCCCCTATTTTCAACCGGATAGGAGGGATCGATATCAAAATCGTAATGAAAAGATCTTTTCCATTTATATTTGAATTTCTGTTGGGTAGCATCTATAGCCACTACCGAATCCCACATACAGCGGGCAAAAACTGTCTTTCCATCTGTGGAAATACCGATACTCTCCCGGACTTTGTCACGGCTGGAGCGCCAGATCGTTTTTCCAGTTCTAGCATTAATACAACTCAGAACTCTATCTGGAGCAACAATGTAAATACGTCCATAACTGGCCACAGGCCGACATACAGCAGGTGAGTATAGAATTCCGGAGCGACCCTCAGCCCACTTCCAGGCTAAATCTCCCGATTCTATATCTAAAGCATAGAGATGGTTATCCCAGGCTCCAAAAATAACTTTCTTGTCATAAATGATTGGTTTTGTTTCAACATATCCTTTGATTATCTTTGACTGCCATTTCAATTGGCCAGAATTCAAGTCAAGGGCGCGAAAAAATCCATCACTGCCACCAATGTAAACAGTTCCCTCATGAATCAATGGAGAGGCAACATTAGGAGCTTTTGTTTTGAACTGCCAGATGAGTTGACCGGTTTGGCTATTGAGACAATAGATAGATGAATCAGTGGAACTAAATACAACTCTGTTCCTATCTACGGCTGGTTGACTATAGATTCTATTGCCTGTTTGGTAGCTCCAGATTTTTTTGCCATTTTTTAAATCCAGAGCATATAATTTACCACTACTATTGCCGAAAAATACTTTGTCTTCTGATATAGTGGGTGGATTGGCAATGCTAAAACCAGAATCAAATTGCCATTTAATTTTATCCGATTTTTCTGTAAGGGGCTGTTCTTGATTTTTTTGGGAGGTACCAGAATCGAAATCATGCTTTTGAATTGCAATGGAATGCCAGGCCGGAAGTGTTTTTTGAGAAGTTAATCTTTCTTGAAATTTTATGCTATCAGTGGTAACTGTTACAATGTTATACCCACCAAATTTTTCATTTGCTCGCAAATTGGAGCGTCCCATTATTCCCGGAATACCACCATACTTTTGGGCACGATTGGCATGACCATGGCCATGTAAAATAGCCTGAGTGTTGGCCTTTTGTAAAACATCGAGTACTTCCTGATAATTTCCCACTGATTCATCAATTGGATAATGGGTGATAGCTATTACTGGATGATCCTCAGTTTTTGCGATCTGTTTTTCTAACCAGCGCATATCTTCGGGAACCACATAGCCAAAACCCATTCTCATTATAGGGCCTTGATCAAATCCGACAAATTTGATACCTGCTCTGGAGAATGTGAACTCTTCATCACCCCAAAGTTTTTCAAATTTTGTGCAACCGGAAGCAGACCATTTTGTGTCATGATTACCAGGAATCGAATAGTAGGGAATAGTTAGTTTCTCCAGAATTTTATAGGCAGTATCCAGATAACCATGAAGATCAAGTTCAGTTAAATCTCCGGAAATAATCACAAAATCAATACTATCCTGCTGATTAATATTCTGAACAGAAAGCTGAAGATCTTTTTTACCAGTTCTGCCTCCTATATGAACATCAGTTAACCAGGCGAAACGAAACTTCACTTTTTGAGAAGAAAATACGGTGACGGCGCTAATTAAAACTATAAAACAAATTTTAGCATATTTTTTTATCATTTTAAAATAACCTGATTTCTTTCTTTATCATTCAAAAATTTTGTATTTCAAGACCAGACAAAATACAATTTCGATTACATTTAGAAATTGGGTTTTTGCAATTTAATTATTATGAAAATCAGTTTAGATTTCTTTGATTGGTTTGATTCCAATTCCCGGTCTTTCTGGTAAAACCAATTTTCCATCAACAACCTGGACTCCTTCGTAAGGGTCATTGCTGATTAATAAATTACCATCCAGGTCAGCCCAGTCGATTGCTGGTGAAAGCTGAGCAGCAGCAGAAATCGAGCAGGAAGTAGCGGTCATACAACCCATGAGCACTTTCATATTCAGGCTGCGGGCTAGATTGATCATTTTATGTGCTTCTCGCATGCCTGTGCACTTCATCAGTTTTATATTTATTCCATCGTAAACCTGATAAGCATCAAGAACGGATTGAATTCTTTGAACCGATTCATCAGCCATTATCGGCAAAGAACTGTTTTGAGTTAACCAGGCAATGTCATCAATCTGGTCTTTGGGCATAGGTTGTTCGACAAATTCTATGCCTTGCTCCTTCAGCCAATTGACCATATCAAGTGCCTTATGCTTATCCTTCCAGCCACCATTTACATCGACGTAAAGAGGCTTGTCAGGTGCAACCGCTCTGACAGAATTGATCATTTCTTTATCATTTCCGCCACCTAATTTGATTTTGAGAACATTGAATCGCTCGGCTTCTTCGGTTTTCTTTTTGACCATTTCCGGTTCGTCAATACCAATTGTAAAGGAGGTTGAAGGAGCTTTGGATTTATCATAGCCCCAGATTTTATACCAGGGATAGCCCATTAACTTTCCAACCAGATCATGGAGGGCAATGTCAATTGAAGCTTTGGCAAAATGATTTCCTTCAGCAACATTGTCAACATAATCCAATATTTTTTCTATCTGAAAGGGATCCTTAAATTGTCCAAGGTCTAATTTTTCGTAGAATTTTTTTGCAGAACTAGGATTTTCTGGATAATAGGGCGGCATGGCTGCTTCGCCATATCCAGTGTAGCCCTTGTAATGAATTCTGACCTGCATATCAGGAGTGGTGGTACGCGAGTTTTTGGCAATTGTAAAAACATGTTTGAGCTTCAATTCATATTCTTTATATGTTAATTCCATTTTTTTTGAGCCTTTATTTGATTGAGGACTTTGCTTACCAGAATTACAATCATTAGCACCTATTAAGGCACCTGATGCGGCTAATAATCCTGCTCTTTTTAAAAAATCGCGACGGTTATGAGTCATGTCTATCCTCCTGATATTCAATTAACTTTGAAATTTATTGATAAAATTTATTTTCACTATAAATAGAAATGCCATCCTCATCCAGAGAATTAACTATCCGTCTGGCTCTAATAATAGATGATTCCCGGGAAGGGCTATAATTTGGGGCATCTTTATCTAAGCTGTTGACTTTGACCAATCCGGAGGCATGGATAAATTCATAATCACCAATATATATTCCTACATGAGTGACTCGATTTCTACCAAAAAAGATCAGGTCGCCAGGTTGAAGCTTATCATAGGTTTTATCAACGGGGACCAATTCTCCATATTGAGTTTGCTGAGATGCGTCGCGTTGCAAAATTATCCCATGCATAAAAAATACAGTTTTCACAAATCCGCTACAGTCAGCTCCTTTGATAGAGGTTCCGCCCCATAAATAGGGGATACCCATAAATTCTTTGGCTAAATTAGCAATACTTTGACCACTGATTTCAATATTCTTTTGCCATTCAGGAATTGTCTGGGCTTTTTCCTTTTTAATATACCCAGTTCTGCCGTCAGGAAAAATTACTTTATACCAATTATCATAAGTTTCTACCAGTTGCAAAATATTACCCATCACAATATCTGAGATTGTTCCTGAATTGGTATTTTTCGATTTATAAACTGATCCATATCTATTAGTAAAAATTACTTTATCGGCATTTTTCCATTTATTCAGCTTTTCCTGGCTAACTTTTTCAATACCTGATGCATCAATCCAGCCAATGTAATTATCAGGTGTTTGGATGCGATACCACCAGCCATCATTCTCCATGATTTTGACTGGCGTTCCCAGCATTGCCTGAGTGATAAGAGTTGAGGGATGACTGTCTTCAGAACGGATATTGCCTACAGAAATATTTATTATGGCATTTGTATGTTCTAGATTCTCGTCGGGAAGCAAGCGAACTTGATTGGAAATATTTTTCGGTTGAGCAGAAGCAATAAGTTCTTGGATTGCGGTATAGGCTTTTTTAGAAGATGTAGCCCCTTCCAGATAGATGCCACCGCCTTTGCTATTGACCTCAATATCAAAAATTTCAACCCTGGTATCAGGGGCAAATTCATTCTTAATTTTTTTAATGTTTTCTTTCATAGTCGTTTCTACTCTTTGATTAGCATTACAGGAGATACAAAAAAAAATCATTATACCCATTATGAAAACAAGAAATTTTTTACTGGTAAACATTATCTTTCTCCTTTAGAATATCTGGTTTAGATCAGCGATAATTTGTAAACCTTTTGAACTAACATATTTGTAAAAATTTTCCCCCTTCTATCTTTCCTAATATAATAGTCTGTAAAATTATTTCCAAATGATTACCCAACCCATCTAAATACAATTATTAAAATATCGAAGTCCGAAATTATTCCAAATAATCAACCTCCATATTATAATCCCATTGATCGAAATACAGGTTGCCACCTCGCCACTCGACTTCGCCGCGCTGAAAATCAACAGTTTCGCTGCGAGGATGAATTTTCTGGGGATAAAATTCTTTTGAATAAGAATCATTAACAATTAGTCGATATGAATCTATACCAGAAGTATAGAAGTAACGCTGTTTGCGATCTTCTGATTTTTGCAATGAAAAAGATTGATCAACTGGAACCCAGCCAGTTTTTGGATAATAGACTTCCGCCCAGTCGTGGAGATTAACTTCACCAGGATGGAGCATCCAGCCGCTTTGCCATTTAGCAGGTACTCCAGCATACCGAGCCATTGTAATAAAAAGCAGGGTTTGCATTCCGCAATCACCATGAAGATTATCTAGAACGTATGCAGGAATATTGCGAAATGTTGAATATTCTAGAGCACTGGCCCAGGGTATATTCTCATCAATCCACTCATAAATTTTACGCACCTTTTCGTAAGGAGTTTGAGCATCTTGAACAATTTTTTTTGTTAATGATTTAATTCTATCCGAAAAAATAACATGGGGTGGATTTTCCTGAGTATATTTTTTATAGATTTTGCTGTCAGTATCATAGTTACCACCTGATAAATTTTCTGGATTATAATACTCTGCCATAGAGGTGAATTCGAATTCATAAGTAAAAACAGTAGGTTGATTTTTTTGAGCGACCTTTTCCATATAAATAGATCTCTGAAGCTGATCTTCAGGAGCGATAATGAAGTCATCCTGACCAGTACTGAGAAGTTTGATATTATTCTGTTTTTTTCGACTGGTACGAGGATAGGGCATCCAGCACCGGATAATCTCTCCTGCTGGAACAGCATTAGCATCTACACTCAATTTATAATTAATCCGCATAGTAACCGGGATAAGCAGATTTTTTCTATTGGTTTCATATTTATCCAGAACTTTTGCAGTATGGTTCAGGCAAATTTTCTTTAGCGGGTCTTCTTTTTTACCATCAATTTTTTCTTTGACCGCTTTAGCCTCATCATCAATCAGGAATAAATTATATACAGAATTATGAAAGTAGCGTTTTTCCCCATTGATCATGCGCATTTCGAGGACTTTGTCTTTTTCCCATCGCCGGAGCTGATTATCCTGGAGTTCAGGATAATATTTCTCAAGCTTTTGTTTGACCTCATCTTCAGTTTTATTAAAGTCCAATTTGATTCTCTTCATTAATGCCAGACGGAAATCCAATTTTATAGCAAGTGGATCAGGAACTTCTACCTGGGAGCAGCGAATTTTTCGAATCATTTCCCGGGCCTGGTTAAAGTGCCCTTGATCTATTGCTTTATCGATTTGGTTAATATTTGGCAAAGTGTCTCCTGTTTTTTTTACATCTTGATTACTACAATTTATAATGAATAAGAGACTAATAAATAGTAATATGAAACCGGTATTGCGGAGAATTTTACTTAACTTCATCCCATCCTCCAATATTTAATAATTTTGATTTTTCCCCGACCTTGACTGGCAAGGTATAATTCAGAAAAATACATTGATTGGCGGCTACTTTAATTTTTTACATGAATTTGCTTGAGACGATGGTGTTTGACATAGGGTTTGAAAACAACCTGGAGTGCCAGAGTGATGGCACCTTCCAAACAGGCTGTATCATTTCCCAATTCCCCGACTACAATGGAGCTCACATCAAAGGGAATATTATGCATGATCTTTTTTGCATTTTCCCTGATCTTATTATAAAGATAGGGTGAGTTCTCAATAACTTCCCCGCTCAAAACAATTAAATTAGGGTTAATTGACTTGATCAATTCTGTGCACATATTGGCAATTAATTCTCCATATTCATCGAGAATCTCAGTAATCAGTGGATCACCATTTTCAGCCATTTGAAGAAAATATTTTATGTCATATTCATCTATTGGCTTTTCGGCCTCAAAATCCGATTTTTTAAGAGTGTTTTTAATAATATCATAAAGATGCTCTTCAGATAGAATATCACCGTAATACTTTTGACCATTATAGAGCTGTATATATTTTTCTGGATTTGAAAGAGATTTGCCCAGCTCCAGATAACCAATTTCACCGGTCATACCAGTTGCTCCCCGTATTAATTGGTCGTCCATAATAATTCCAGCACCAATACCGGCTTCAATAGTGATACACATAAAATGGGATTCATTGCGGCCAGCACCGAGTAAATCTTCCCCAATAGCAACCATGTTAGCATCATTTTCAATAAGTACAGGAATTCCAAATTTTTCTGAAAAGCGGGTTGCAAATGGCTTATTTTCCCAGCCCTTATGAGAATAGGACAAAACCCCCTTTTCATAATCAACAAAACCTGGCACACCAATACCCATGCTGATTAATTTTTCGTAGGGAATTGACAAAGCTTCTAGTTCAGCGTCAATACAGTCAAAAATTTTATTTATAACATTATTCATAGTTTCGGTGTCAGAGTATTCAAATCCACATTCATTAATGATCTCAGACTCGATATTGGCAATTGCTATATTGACTCTATTCTTTTTGATCTCAATTCCTACAACATATCCTTTATCTGGATTCAACTTAATCAAAGTGGGGCGTTTTCCACCTTTGCTAGTTGATTCACCTTTGCCAGCTGTTTGAGTAAATCCTTCTTTGTCCAGTCTTTTTACAATTTCTGAAATAGTAACTTTTGAAATGTTGGTCTGCTTTGCCATTTCACTTCGCGATATTGGAGCTTTATGCCTGAGTAAATTGAGGATTTTAATCTCATTGAGCTTGCGGATCATTTTGTAATTGTTTTTTTTCATACAGTCACCTTACAATAGATTCATAAATGATTAATGTCAAAGTGTTTCGTTCTATTTCAATCTTCCTATAATTGAATCCGGCTTTGAACCAACCGTATTTTAATCATAATCTTAAATTTATGCGAAGCTGAAAAATCATTTCTGCTGATAGCTAATTTAATTGAGACCAAAAAGTCGGTAATTGGGATACAAGTTAAATAATTATCCTAATAATCTTTTTGAGAAAAACCAGGTTTAAGTTAGCCAAACTAACTTAATAATACAGCGAAATCCTATTAATTTACAAAAAAGCCAATATGTAAGCAAATTTTTTTACATCTTGTGTATAATAACAAGGCCTATAAAAAATTATATTTTATTGATAAATAGTAATATAAGCCGATTGGATAAAATTGAGTACAACTTAATAATCAGTAAGAATTTACCAGTTTAGTTAATTAGGTTTCCAAACTTATTTTATATTGGAAAAAATAAAATTATATTTTAAACTATGGAGTACTTATTGAATCTTTAAAATCCATAATTGATCAACCGGGAGTCAACCAAAATTGCTAGAGTTGAAAAAAATTTCTGCTTTTTTGCTAATAGTTCTGATTTCAAAATGCTCACTTGTAACCACTCAATCTTCATATAATTACACCCCTTTGGACTGGAAAACTAGACGAATCCATAAAAAAGTTGAAAATTTTTTGGATAATTGTAAAAATGCGGGGAAGCCTGTCAAAGTAATCTCTGCCACCCGGATTGATTCAGTCCAGGTTAATAAAGCTGAAAAAGACATAAAAATTTATTTTAACAAATATTTTGCCCGCATCCCGTTTCGAATAAAAAATGTAGATGCAATTTATAAACATCTCAAAGATCACCTAGGCTGGTGGTATAGAAAATATGATCTGGAAGTGTACGCTCTTGAAACACCAATTGAACAACTTGTCCCCAATTTTTATCGTCCAGAGCGATCAGCCTGGGACCCAACTCGCCGACCTTACCCTGATCATCTTAGAATTCCCATAAAGCGTCGTCAGGATTATCCTGCTCGAATTCAAAGTGGATTATACGGTCATTCAATTGCTCTTTGGCATAGCCACGGCTGGTACTATAATAATGAAAAACAACGCTGGGAATGGCAACGCCCTCGCTTGTTTCAAACTGTTGAGGATCTGCTTCCATTTTCAGTGACTATTCCCTATTTGATTCCAATGCTGGAAAATTCTGGGGCTAATGTTTTTGTACCTAGAGAACGATCGCTTCAAACAAATGAAGTCATTGTTGATAATGATACCAGCCATTACAATAGCAATTACAAAGAATTGAATGTCAACAAATCTGCTGAATGGGAAACTGGAAATTCACCCGGGTTTAGTATTGGCGATCCTCCTTATAAATCGGGAGAGAATCCTTTCAAAAACGGCACTTATCGACAAATTATCAGCGATACTATGGAATCGGCCCGGATTGAATGGATTCCAGAATTCCCCGAGTCTGGAAAATACGCCGTTTATATCTCATATCATCATTCTGATAGCAATATTACTGACGCAAGATATAGTGTCTATCATTCCGGCGGAAAAACAGATTATCTCATAAATCAAAAAATTGGTGGAGGCACCTGGATTTTTCTTGGCGAATATCATTTTGAAAAAGGTCGCAATCCTGAAACAGGAAAAGTTACACTTTCCAATTTAAGTAATAATTCTGGGATCGTATCCGCTGATGCTGTTCGTTTTGGTGGGGGAATGGGCAATGTGAAACGCGCTCATTCAACCAGTCGAAGGCCGCGATTTACTGAAGCTGCTCGCTATTACCTGCAATATGCTGGCATGCCTGACAGCCTTATTTATAATCCTTCTAATGATAGTGATGATTACTATGACGATTATACTTCCCGGGGCGAATGGGTCAATTATCTGAAAGGTGCGCCTTTTGGACCCAATGAAAACCGCCAGGCTGAAGGTCTTGGCATTCCTATTGATCTTTCCTGTGCTTTTCATACTGATGCAGGGATAACCAGAAATGGAAGTGTGGTTGGTACTCTGGGAATTTACAGCCTCAAGGATGAACAGGATAAAAAGATATACCCTGATGGAGTTTCACGAATGGCAGCACGCGATGTCACTGATATTGTTCAAACTCAGATTGTAAATGATATTCGAGCAGTCTATGATTCTAGCTGGACGCGAAGAGCTCTTCGGAACAGCAAATATAGTGAAGCCTATCGTCCCAATGTGCCTGCTATTCTAATTGAGCTTTTCTCCCATCAGAATTTCTCTGATATGAAATATGGAATGGACCCTCGCTTTCGCTTTGATCTGGGACGTTCAATTTATAAAGGAATCCTGAAATTCATTTCCACTCAATATGGATACGATTATACTATTCAGCCTTTACCTGTTACTCATTTTAGTACAGAATTTATTGATAGTAGTAAGATAAAACTCAGCTGGCGCCCCCAAATTGATCCGCTGGAAAAGTCTGCTAAACCGGATAAATATTTAGTCTATACAAGAATTGGTGAAGAAGGTTTTGATAATGGTGTTCTTGTCAAAGACACTGTTCATATTGTGAAAAATTTGAAACCGAATGTGAATTATAGTTTTAAAATAACTGCTCTTAATGAAGGAGGTGAAAGTTTTCCCTCTGAAATTTTGACTGCTTCGCACAGAAAGAATTCCAGAGGAACCGTATTAATTGTAAATGGATTTGATAGAATATGTAGCCCGGCTCCTATTAACAAAAACAATTTCAAAGGATTTGCAAATTTTCGGGATGAAGGGGTACCCTACAAATATGATATTGGATATACTGGACGCCAGTTCAACTATAAACCAGATTCTAAATGGTTAACCAATATTGCCCCAGGCTGGGGAGCGAGTTATGGAAATTATGAAACTAAAATAATCGCTGGTAATACTTTTGATTTTCCCGCCATTCACGGGCAGTCCATAGGTGCAGCAGGTTATTCTTTTGTATCAATCAGTGATGAAGCGTTTAAAAATAATGATATCCAACTTTCTGATTATGATATGATTGATCTCTTTTATGGTGAAGAAAAAGCCACACCACTACCAGGCAATTCTGATAGCATTAGTTACAGAATATTTACCAAAAAAATGAAGGATAAAATAAAATCCTATTGTGAACAGGGCGGGAATCTTTTCATTTCCGGTGCTTATCTTGGATCCGATGTTTTTAGCAGTCCTTTTGATACAACTTCCCAAACTAGATTCGCTCGTGATACTCTAAAATACAAATTAGCAACTGGTCACGCTGCCCGAGGAGGACAAATTTTCGTAGCCGATACTGGTTTTGCTGAAATTGATACTGAGTTTCAGTACAATTCAGAATTTAGTCGAAAAGTATA
>DATGCI010000164.1:0-2098 GCA_035312185.1 bacterium | reverse complement strand
TGTCCCCAGACTATTGATAATGGATTTTATCCCGCGGTGACCTCCTGCTGAACCATGCGGCCTGAATCGTAAACGGCCCAAGTTGAGGTCAATATCATCATAGATAACAAGCATGTCTTCTACTTTTGCCTCTAATTTATCAAGCAGATTCATGATTTTGGGGCCACTGGTGTTCATGTAGGTAATTGGCCGAGCTAGAACCGCATGATTCTGAAGTTTGTTTCGTAAGTAACCTGATTTGCGGGTTTTGGCTAGCTGACAACTTGGCCCCAGTTGGTCATATTTAAGATCATATTTTTCACAAAAACTATCGATCACATCAAACCCAAAATTATGCCTGGTTCCATTGAACTTTAATGGTGAGTTTCCCAGACCTACTATGATTTTCTGCTCTTTCATATAAATACTGCAATCTAATCAACTTATTCTTCTTCGTCAGTTTCTTCTTCGCCATCTTCACCTTCTTCGCCTTCTTCACCTTCTTCGAGCTCTTCGCCTTCTTCAAGTTCTTCACCTTCTTCAAGAGCTTCAAGTTCTTCAGCGGCTTCAAGAACTTCTTCAGTGGTAACAACTTCTGTAGGTTCAACAACAGAGACAATAGAAATCGAAGGATCGTCCATTACCTCAATTCCCTCAAGATCAAGATCGCCAACTGCAATTGATTCACCAATACCCAGTTCTTCCACCTTAACTGTGATTTTGTCTGGTATGTTTTTAGCTTTTGTAAGAATATTCAAAGACCACTTTGTCTGATGCAAGACGCCGCCTTCTTCAACACCGACGGAATTTCCAACAGTTACAACAGGAATTTGAATTTTAATCACATCTTCCAATTCAACTCCCATGAAATCAACATGCTGGGCTTCATCAGACACAGGATGCCACTGAATATCACGAATAACAGACTTTTTGACTTCACCATCAATATCAAGATCATAAAGCAATGAATCATCATGTAGGCTTTTCATGAAACTGATTTTTCCAATGGCAATGGGAAAAGAATCGCCTCCTTTTTTATAATAAATAGCCGGGATTTTTCCACTCTTTCTGATCTTTTTTGTGTGGCTTTTCTTTAGATTGGTTCGTTTTTCTGCTTTTATTTTATTATAAGCCATTAAACACTCCTTATTATGCTTATTTATTTGTATTTAAAATCAAAAATTTTACTGATTGATTCTTCATTGTGAATTCTCATAATAGCGTCAGCAAGCAATTGAGATGCAGAAACTATTTCTAGTTTGTCAAATTTTTTCTTTTCTGGAATGGATACAGAGTTGGAAACTATGACGCGGTCTATCGGAGAATCCATTATTTTTTCTACACAATTACCGGAAAAAAGCCCATGAGTTGCAACAACAGTGATCGATTTGCAGCCCCGCTTGTCTAGCATCTTGGACACCTCTGTAACTGTTCCCCCGGTATCAATCATATCATCAACAATTAGCACATGCTCAAAATCCGTTTCTCCGATAATATTGACAACTTCAGCACGGTTGTGAGCCGGTCGACGTTTATCAACTATGGCCAGGGGTAGATCTAAAACCTTTGCGTAAGAGCGTGAAAATTTAACCCCACCAATATCCGGGGAAACCATGGTGTAATTTTTTCCTGCAATTAATTTTTTAAGCCGCTCAACAAAAATTGGCTTGGCATATAAATGGTCAAAGGGAATGTTTGCAAAGCCCTGAATTTGTGAAGAATGGAGGTCCATAGTCAAAATTCGATTAGCACCAGCACTTACAATTGCATCCATGAAAACCCGCGAGGAAATAGGAACTCTCGGTTGATCTTTGCGGTCCTGACGGGCATATCCAAAATAGGGAATTACAGCAGTAATTCTTTTTGCAGATGCACGCTTGGCAGCATCAATCATGAGAAGCAATTCAATAATATTCTCAGCCGGGGCATTAGTTGGCTGAACAATAAAGACATCAGCACCCCGAATATTATTGCGGAAGCGCAGCCATATTTCACCGTCGGCAAAATTACTAAAATCAATTTTACCTTCTGGATAGCTCAAATGGCTGTTGATCTCTTTTGTTAATTGCGGGTTTGCTCGACCCGAAAAAACTTTTACTTTACTATACATCTTGTGGCC
>DATGCI010000163.1:0-22878 GCA_035312185.1 bacterium | reverse complement strand
TACAAAAGACCCCATACTGAAGTATGGGGCTAATCTCAAATATAGTATCAAAATATTCACCCTGAAAAAATGATTTTTCCCTTAATCAAATAAAATTCTCGTCAATTCGCGTAATTCGCAGACATATTTTTGATCTTTCCCGGTCTCCAGTTTCCTGCTTCCGGTTTCCTGTTTCCGGCATGCCCCGATGTCTCTTTTTCGGGGCCTGCCCTCGTAGGCTTTTTTACGGGGTTTCCGATTTTCCCACTCGACTACTTCGCCACTTTCCCACTCAACAACTCGACCATTGTTACGCCCTTTCAGGGCTGATGAGGGTTAGAGAGTTGGTGTGCTACAAAAGACCCCATACTGAAGTATGGGGCTAATCTCAAATATAGTATCAAAATATTCACCCTGAAAAAATGATTTTTCCCTTAATCAAATAAAATTCGCGCCAATTCGCGTAATTCGCGGACATTTTTTTCTTTTCCGGTCTCCGCTTTCCCGTTTCCGGTTTCCTGTTTTCTGCCCCGAAGGTTTTTTTCTGGGTTTCCGATTATCCCACTTGACCACTTCCCAACTCGACAACTTCCCACTCAATTTATCTCAAGAATTTCCTTGCAATTTTACCTATAACTGTCAAATTTTATGGTTATATTTTAGGATAAGATTTTTGATGAAAATCAGTAATTAATAATTGAGAGTCAAATATGTTAGATGATTATGAACCGGTAATTGGCCTGGAAGTTCATGTTCAGTTATTAACCGATTCCAAAATGTTTTGCGAATGTAAAAATCATTATGGTGATGCTCCCAATATGAATACCTGCCCGGTCTGTCTGGGTTATCCCGGAACATTGCCAACATTAAATAAAAAAGCAGTCGAATTTGGTGTAAAAGCCGGACTGGCTACTGATTGTGAGATCGCTGATTTTTGTAGATTTGCCCGCAAAAATTATTTCTATCCCGATTTGCCCAAAGGTTATCAAATTTCCCAGTATAAACAACCGCTTTGCTCATCTGGCGAATTGAAGATCAATATTGATGGAAAAGAAAAAGCCATCGGCATCACCCGCATTCATCTGGAAGAGGATTCCGGAAAGTCAATTCACGGAGTAGAAAATGACGAAGACACCTACATCGATTTTAATCGCTGCGGCGTACCTTTGATTGAAATTGTTTCCGAACCCGATATGCGTTCCCCTGAAGAAGCCTATCAATATTTGCGCAAACTGAAACAGACTCTGGAATACCTGGAGATCAGTGATTGTAATATGGAGCAGGGCAGTCTGCGTTGTGATGCCAATATTTCTATGCGCCCCAGAGGACAAAAGGAGTTTGGAATCCGTACAGAAATGAAGAATATGAACTCCTTTAGCGGAGTAAAAAAAGCTCTGCAATATGAGATCAATAGACAGAGTCAAGCGCTCGATAATGGTGAAGAAGTCATCCAGCAAACTTTACTCTGGGATGATCGTGAGGAAGTTGCCCGCCCCATGCGAGGCAAAGAAGAATCGGAAGATTATCGTTATTTCCCAGAGCCTGATCTTGTGCCCCTGGCAGTCGGTGATCAATGGCTTGGGGAGATCAAAAAGAGTATTGGCGAACTCCCTGATGAAAAGAGAGAGCGATTCAGCAAAGAGTATGGTTTGAGAGAATATGATATTGATTTACTGATCAGCGACCACAACCTTGCCACCTATTTTGAAAAAGCAACTAAGATTTCAGGCGACGCTGAGCTGACCAGCAAATGGTTGCAAAATGAAATTCTGCGAGTACTAAAAGAAGAAAATATTGATATTCAGGATTTTAATATTTTAGAAGATAGATTTGGTAAATTACTGGTCCTTCTCAAAAACAATAAAATCAATGCCAATAGCGCCAAAAAAGTATTTAACAAAATGCTGGAAAGCGACAAATCACCATCTGAAATTGTAGATGAAGAAGGTTTGTCGCAGATGAGCGGAGAGGATGAACTGGCTGGAATTATTGACTCAGTACTTGAAGAAAATTCCGATGAAGCCCAAAGATATCGTGAAGGTGAGAAAAAATTACTTGGCTTTTTCATGGGACAGGTCATGAAAAAGACGCGGGGCAAAGCCAATCCCGGAGATACCCGTGAATTATTACAGGAAAAACTACAGAGATAAAGTCAGCTCAATTTATTTCAGAAGAACATTTTTTCAGAGAATTACTCTAAATTGAATGTATTATAATTACTGGATCAATTAATTATACTTGATCCGGTAAGCTTATATATTTCATTGCATTATTCATCTAATTAAGATAATTTTATCATATGCAAAAACCCGATACAATAGAAATTATGGCTCCAGCCGGGTCTTTTGCTGCTTTACAGGCAGCTATTCAGGCCGGCGCCGATTCAGTTTATTTTGGGATTGAAAAACTCAATATGCGCTCCCGTTCATCTAAAAATTTCACAATCGAAGATCTCAAAAAAATTGTAGAAATCACCCGGGATAAAGGTGTTAAATCCTATTTAACCCTCAATACTGTCATTTATGACGAAGATATTGATTTAATGCAGAAAATAGTCGATGCGGCCCAGGATTCGGGAGTGACTGCGATAATAGCCAGCGATCTGGCTGTAATGCAATACGCCCAACAAAAAAATGTAGAAATCCATATGTCCACTCAGGCTAATATCAGCAATATTGAGGCAGTCAGATTTTACTCTCAATTTGCTGATGTAGTGGTTTTAGCCCGAGAATTAAATCTCAAACAAATTCAGAAAATTACCAAACAAATCAAAGATAATAAGATTACCGGGCCTTCCGGAAAACTTATCCAGGTTGAAATATTTGCTCACGGTGCCTTATGTATGGCCATTTCCGGGAAATGTTACCTCAGCCTTCACCAGTATAACCATTCTGCCAATCGTGGAGACTGCCTCCAAGCCTGCCGCCGCTCCTACATTGTTACTGACAGGGATACAGGTCAGGAACTTGAAATTGACAATGAAAATATAATGTCTCCCAAAGACCTCTGCACTATCCATTTCCTTAATAAAATTTTGGATGCCGGAGTTTCAGTATTAAAATTGGAAGGTAGAGCCCGCTCACCTGAATATGTCAAAACAGTAACCGAATGCTACAAAGAAGCTGCTCAAGCTTATTTCGAAGGTACCTACACAGAAGAAAAAATTGAAAATTGGAGAGCCCACTTAAAAACAGTCTTTAATCGTGGTTTCTGGGATGGTTATTATTTAGGACAGAAGCTGGGCGAATGGACTCATAAATATGGTTCCCAGGCTACTCAAAAAAAGGTTTTTGTAGGGCCTGTTACCAATTATTTTAGCAATATTCAGGTAGGCGAATTTTATTCAGAAGCCAATAGTCTGGAAAAAGGCGATGAGCTTCTCATCATTGGCCCTACTACTGGTGTGGTAGAATTAACTCTAGGTGAAGTCAGAATTGATGATCAGGACGTAGAGCGAGTTCCCCAGAATGTCGAGTTTTCCATACCCGTGAATACAAAACTCCGGAGAAGTGATAAATTATATAAAATAATCAAAAAAGAATAAATTCGAATAAGAGGGATCTGTCAGGTAAAACAAATGAAAAAATATTTAATTATCATAATAATTCTGTTCTCATCTTTACTGTTCAGCGACACTTTCCAGGATTCCTACTGGTTTGAAAGATTGGATCTGGATCGAACATTGCTAAAGGAAAGAATATTTTCAATCACTCAAGATAGTATTGGCTATATGTGGTACGGAACAAACAATGGTCTCTACAAATATGATGGCCGTGAGATTATTCATTATGATGCTACAGGTGACCCTGATGGTCTCGAAGATGATAATATTTTTGATTTATATACTACCAAAGGGGGAACCGTTCTAGTTATAACTGGAAGTTCAATTGAAAAATATGATCATTATGAAGATAAATTCATTAAGATAAAACTTCCAGATACAGATATAAGATTTAAGTACATTGTTGAAGATGATAATCAAAATTTATTTTTTATTAACCGCCATTCTAAAATCGTTACTCTGGATAAAAATACTGAATTAATTAAAGAGACAATTAAACTAGATTATTTCCTAAGAGATGTTATCTACCATAATGGAAAACTATTATTAGTTTCAAAATCCGGCTTACATTCTTATGATATCGAACAAAATAAAGTGCAATCAAATATAATTAATCGACCTTGTTATTCAATAGAAAAATATAATGATAATCGAATTTTTGTAGGATTGAAAAATGAGATAGTTGTATTATCAAACTCAGACTATAGTGTTGTTAAAAATATAAAAATGCCAAAAAACTCACGGCCTCAACAAATTATCAAAGGTAATAAACAAAATATCTGGATAAATACAAATACGAAACCTTTCATTTATAATTTGCAGACTGATAATATTCGCCCTACGACAATAAATTATAATATTTATGGTTTAAAAACAGCCAAACCTCCTATATTTTCAATATACAAAAGCAAATCAGGAACTATCTGGATCGGTTCGGCAGTATCCGGGCTTTATAAAAGCAGAATGATGAGTAATATCAACCATTTTGCCAAGGAAAAAGGCCATCTGTCTGACAATAAAGTTAAAGTTGTTTTCGAAGATGATCGTGGTAAAATCTGGATTGGAACATTTTCTAAAGGGGTAAATACCTATACTCCTGAAGATGATAAATTTAATCACTTAAAAAATATTAATCCTGTTAATAGAGATAACAAAAGAATATATAGCATTTTTCAAGACGATCAGGGCTTTATCTGGATAGGCGGCAATAGTTTTTTAACTAAGATTAACAGAGATGAAAAAATTATTGATCATTTAATTGTCCCTGATAGTATTAAGATTAATGAGCAGTGCTTTATAAAATCCGTGAGTAAAATAAAAAACAATGTATATTTATTAGGAACTCTGGGGAACGGGTTGATCTATTTTAATAGTAAAAGTGGCCAATTTAAGCGCCCCGGTGGAAATTACCAGGAGCATCTCAACAATATCAAAGAAATGACAAATAGCGGAAGCCTGGCCAAAGACGGAAAGGGCAATGTCTGGATAGGTTTATATAATCGTGGCGTTATCAAATATAATATAGAAAAAGATAGCATTGTTAAAGAACTGGATACAGAATGGACGAAAGTCAACAATATATTCTACGAGAATTCGGAAAAAATCTGGATTTGTTCTCGAAAAGGACTTTTCCTATATAATGAGAATACTGATAATTGCGAAATATTTAGTATCAAAGATGGATTAATTTCCAATAATGTTCTCGACATAGTCAAAGTTGATAGTACAATCTATTGGGTCAGCACAAATTATGGAATGGCTAAATTTGATTTCCACAATAAGACCTTTACCAGTTATTCCAAAGAACATAATTTGAAATATTTTCTCTATGAAAGTGATATCGAGTACATAGCCGATCTTAAAAATATTGAAGAAAATACTCTTGTTTACTCTCAGGATAATTACATCTATATCGGCGGTAGGAATGGAATTGACAAATTTGCTCCTGAAACTATTAGCCCTAATTATACACCTCCAAATACCTATATTACCGGAATGTCAATAGTTGGCAAGGATACCAGTTTTTCTAAAATATTCCCTGAAATTGATGAACTAAAACTTTCTCACCAAGATTATAAATTCCAATTTAAATATAATATTTTTAGCTATCATATTCCGGATAGAAATCAGCTAGCCTATAAACTTGAGGACTATAATAAAAAATGGATAAAAACCCGGGCTGGTAGTTTTAGTTTTTCCAATGTTCCAGCCGGGGACTATACTTTGAAATTGAGAGGCCGCGATGCTTTTGGTAACTGGAGTGACGGCCAGAAAATAAAATTAACTATTGTACCGCCCTTTTGGGAAACTCCGGAATTTTTTGTATCAATAGCCATTTTGGGAATTTTACTGGTTTTTGGTGTAATAAAATTACGAACCCGAACCATTCAAAATCAAAAAAAGGTTCTTGATAGAAAAGTAAAAATCAGAACTAGAGAACTAAATCAGAAAAAAGATGAATTACAGGTGGCCCATGATAAGCTAGAGGATAGAGTAAAAGACCGTACCAGGAAGCTGCTCGATTCTAACCAAAGACTCAGAGAAGAGGTCATCGAAAGAAAGCGGGTCCAAAAGGAACTCCATAAGAGCAGGCAGGAACTGGAAAGAAATCTAAGACTTCAGGAAGTATTATCAGAAATTTCTTTTTTATTTAACACTATGGAAGACCTGGATAAAAAAATCTCAAAAGCACTTAATAAGCTCAATGAATACATAGATGCTGATGGGCTAAATATTTATGAAAAAATGAAGGATGATGATAAACTTAAGCGGGCTTTCAATAAAAATAATAGGAATTCTGTAAGCGATGAATCTAAAATAATTTCCAGTGAAATTTATGAGTTCTATAAAAATTATTTTAAAACTAATGATTTGGTCCGGGTGGAGGATATTGCCAAAACTGAAGATATACCGGACTTTTTTGTAAGACTTCTAAATAGATTAGGTGTGAAATCATTTTTTTCAGTTCCGATTTGTATAGAAGATAATTTTTTTGGATTAATATCAATTTATAACTATTCAAAACCTTACAGCTGGAAACCATCAGAGATCACTCTTCTAAATACTGTCGCCAATCTTCTCTCTAATGCCTACCAAAAAGATAGAATCGAAAAAAGTCTGATTAAAAGCGAAAAAACATCAAAAAGTCTGGTCAACGCTCCCAAAGAACCTTCTGTTTTATTAAATTCAAAAGGTGAAATAATCATGATCAATGAATCTTTTGCTGAATTGGTAAAAGAGAATAAAGATAATTTGATCGGAAAAGATTTGATAAATTATTTTAGCCAGGATTTAATTGGCCAAACTAAAGATAAATTCAGTAAATGCATTCAGAATCAGAAGCCCGTTGATTTTGAAGTGGAAATTAAGGACAAATTTTATTCGGTTTCAATTTATCCTATCCCCAATCTGAAGGATGAAACTTCAACTGCTGCAATTTTTGCTCGCGATATTACAACTCAGAAAGAAGCTGAGGAGATTCTAAAGCACAACCAGGAAGAATTGGAAAAATTGGTTGACCAGAGAACTGATGAACTGCATCAGGCTAACGTGAAGCTGAAAAAAGAGATTGAATACAGAAAAATTGCAGAAAAAGATCTGGTGGCCTCGGAAAAAAAGAAAAGAGATGACCTTCGTAAACTGACCCTGCAGTTAGCCCATGAAATCAAGAATCCTTTGGCCAGTATTAAAAGCTCTGCCCAATTACTCAAATATATGTATAATAAAGAACATGCGGAAAATAAATCAGATAAGATGCTGCAAAAGATGGAAGTGATCGCTGGAAATGTAGATACCTGCAACAAAGTTGTTCAGGAATTATATAATTACACTCATCGTGGCGGAATGCAGTTGGAAGAAAACAATCTGTCGGTCATATTAAAAGAAATTCAAAATTATGCATTTAACAAGGCTGATAATTTTAAAAATATAGAAATTGATACTGATTTTGAAGTCAAAGAGGCCAATCTCTCCATGGATATGTTTAAAATTCTTCAGGCTCTGAAAAATGTGATAAATAACGCCTTTGATGCTATTCAGGAGGAAGGCATTATTTTCCTACAAACTCAGAAAAAAAATAATTCCATTCGGATTAATATAGAAGATGACGGAAACGGAATTAAAAAAGATGATATGGAAAATATTTTTGATCCCTTCTATACTACCAAGGTGAAAGGTTTTGGAATCGGGCTTTCCGTTGTCAAAGAGATAATCGAAAGTCATGATGGCAAGCTTATGATTGATAGTGAATATGGTCGTGGAACGGTGACTACGGTAGAATTGCCAATAAACAACAAATAAGGAGTTCATAAATTGTGTTCAATTCTCGTTGTTGATGACAATATTGACATAATGAATAATATAGCTGATATGCTTTCCTATGAGGGCTATGAGACCTGCAAGGCCAGCCGGGGTCAGGAGGGATTGGAAAAAATCAGGAAACACGAACCTGATTGTGTCATCCTTGATATGCGCCTGCCCGACATTTCAGGCTGGGATGTAATGGATAAAATTAAAGATAGAATGGAATCCGGTTTAGCAGTCATAGTTATTACTGCTCATGGTGATGTTTCTAGCGCTGTTAAGGCCATGAAAAAAGGCGCCTATGATTTCATTGAAAAACCCTTTAATAATGATGTTCTTGTTCTCACAGTTGATCGGGCTATCGAAAGTATAAAATACAAAACCGAAATTAGAAGATTAAAGAAAAGTTATAGACTTTCTATTGGTGGCAAAGAAATAATTGCTAAAAGTGGAGCTATGAAGGAAGTACTGCAACAGATTGATAATGTTGCTAACACGGCTATAAGCGTTTTAATCCAGGGTGAGACCGGTTCGGGAAAAGAAGTAGTTGCCAATTTAATTCACCAGCGTAGTGATAGAGCTGAACACCCTTTTGTAACAGTAGATTGTGGTGCTATTCCAGAGAATCTACTGGAAAGTGAATTATTTGGTTTTGAGAAAGGTGCTTTCACTGGCGCTCATGAAGACAAATCTGGAAAATTCATAGCCGCTCATCAGGGTTCTCTCTATCTGGATGAAATTGGCAATCTGCCTTTGCAACATCAGCGCAGATTGTTGAGAGCTGTAGAACAAAAAACAGTTGATCCTCTCGGTTCGAAAGATTCCAAAATTGTTGATGTTCGAATAATTACTGCTTCCAACGATGACCTCGGTAAAGCAGTGCAGGAAGGTAATTTTCGCGAAGACCTTTTCTATCGCCTCTCGGAATATGTTATCCATATTCCACCTTTACGGGAACGTCCGGAAGCTATTCCCTATCTGGCCAAAAAATTCATCGAAGAAGGTAATCTTGAACTAAAAACGGAGATTGAAGATATTTCCAAAGAGAGCATAAAAGAATTAATGGATTATAATTGGCCGGGAAATATTAGACAATTGAAAAATGTGATTCGTAGAAGTATGCTAAAAGCTGATAAAATAATCAAGGTAAAAGACATTGATCTACGTGATAAGCTAGCTCCAGAAAATAAAAAAGGTAGAGACCTGGAGACCCTGGTAAGTCGTCATGACAATTATAAAGATGCTTTATCGGAAATGAATAAGAAAATGGAGAAAAAACTTGTACTTCAGGCTCTTTCACAAAGCAATGGTAATATCAGTAAGGCCGCCAAATTATTCGGGATCACCCGTAAAAATTTTTATAAAAAAATAGAAAAACATAAAATTAGGCAGGAAATGGATCTGTAAGTTTCATTTATCTTTTTTGAATGATTTTTATTCCTTACTAACCGACCAGATATCTTCCCCAAAAACATCCCAAGGCAGTCGAAGTTCATCGCAATTATCAGGATCAGGGTCAAATTTATTATTGACCAGATAAATAATTTCCGCTGAATCCTGTGAGAGATTTTTACAACCATGGGCAATGCCAGGAGGAATTGTGACCAGCCTGGAGTTTCCATCACCTAAAATAATGCGCATATGGTTTTCAGCTGTAGGTGAATCTTTGCGTAGGTCAGCCAGTAAAAGCAGTACTTTATAAGAAGGGGGAACAAACCAGATATCAGTCTGTATTTTATGGACATGAAAGGCTTTGATCATATCACCATCGAGTACACTGAAATTAATCTGCTTCAACTGAAATTCAGGAATTTTTTCTGCTTCTCCCTGATTGAGTCGAATCAATTCTGTTAATGAACCACTTTCATCATTAAAACGATTGATGGGAATAATCTGAACACCCTCAATACCTTCATCCTGAGAATAGTCCTGAGTGTTAAGTTTACTATCATATTTTTCCAGTAGATCCATTCTCTATCCTTTTCTAATTAAAGATTAGCATAGCAACCGATAAATTAATCCATTTTGCTATAATTTAAAAATTAATAATAAAGACAAATCTCTAGCAGTTTTATAATTAATGGAGAAATCACAAAAATTTTGTGTATATTTGGAAATGGGCTCCCGGCGCCAACTGAAATTATTAATATTGAATCACATGCCCAGTTTCTTCCTAAATCTGAAAAAAGCCCCAGCATTTGGGCAAATCTAGAGGAATATGAATTCAAATCACTTTGATAAAATTATTTTTAAAATTGCAATCGATGACTATTGAGGGCCAAGACTTATGCAATTTTATTTAATCATGCTAATGAAAATGTACTAAATTTGCCCTTCAAAACAAGAAACAAGCAAAGGAAATCTAGCCCAATTATTGACAAAAAAAATCAAATACCAGCTATTGTAGTCACTTATTCGCAACTCTTTTTAAATTAAACCCCTATTAAATAAAAAATAGATTTGAATTTGTAATCAATATTATTTAAAATAAATTGTATAAAATGAGTAGTTTTTAGAAAATTGAAAATGGCGACGAAGATCGGAAAGTTAAATGATTATTAAATTTAGGACTATTGTTTTTTGGTTGGTGCTCTTAAGTATGCTGGTTACAGCAGATGACTCAAATTTTGGACAAAGAAGCGTCAACCATTACATAACAAGCCAAAAATTAGACGTTCATCCTCGATATCAGGACATTATAGAAAAAATAATGAATGACGTGAGGTGTAATAATGCTCATTCATTATCAAGTATTTTAATCAGAGATCAAATAGTTTTCCAGGACAGTTCCCGCATGATCATCGGTGCCATCTATTTAGATGACTGCAAAATTATGAACATGTATTTGGTTAAGTTGGATAGAAATGACGAACTCATCTGGCGTAAAATAGTTGATAATCAAAATATTATTGTTCCTAATAAAATTTACCAGTTGAAAGATGGTAATTTTCTTGCCCTGGGCTATTACACTCAGGTAAGTGGACGTAAATACTCTCAGGTTGTCAGCGATATGTACATTCAAAAATTTACTCAAACAGGTAAAGAGGTCTGGCAAAAAAGATTTACTGATCCGGAATACAGTCAGGAAGCTATTTTGGCTCGCGAGTTAGACAATTCCATTTTAATTGTCGGAATTCAGAATAATGGTCAGGAATCACTATATCTCGCAGCAATTGATAATCAGGGAAATGTTGAATGGCAGGGCAATAAAGCATTGGGCGGAGATATTAATACTATCGACCTGGAAAGCGGCCAGAATAGTTTGACTATTTCTGGTGAAACTATGTATTATGAGACCACCTCTGATAATTATCAAAAAGAGCCTTTCCAATTTCAACTTGTAGAAACCGCCTCAAACTCTTTTAGCATCACCCGGAAAGGGGAAAGCGATCCAAAACCTGATCCAGCTGTTAAAAAAATGCAGAGTGAAGATGCTGACCAAAAAATTGAAATCTTTGGTACCGCAATAATCACCGATTCCGAAGTTTTAATAAGAAATAAGCCAACTCTTAAATCCAGTATTTTGGGAGTTCTCCAGAAGAATGACTCCTGTCAGGTACTGGCAAAAACACAAAATGTATACCCTATACGTAATATGAAAAACCACTGGTATGAACTCAAATGTAGAAATATGACCGGTTGGGTATATGGTCGATTTATTCGATTTAAAGAAGAGTAAGCTTATTGCTAGATTTTATTTGAGCTTCCCACCTATCTGAATAATTCCACGCCCACTCTTGCCATCCATTTTAACATTTAAATTTGTATCAAGCCTGACGTGGCGGCAGTATTGCATTTTTTGCTGGACTGAGCCGTTCTGCAACCAATCCCATCGCAAGAAACTGGCCTTACTATTATGAGGCACCGAAATATAACCCAATTCCATAGAAACTACATTATGAAAAAAGTGGGTTCCCTGAGAGGGATCAATTTCAAAGCCTTCAAAACCGGTTTCCACAATCACTTTGGCCATATTGATGTCATTGAACTGAACAGGTATGCCGAGAAAACGATCCTGTGATCCCCAGCGACCAGGACCGATCAACAAGTATCGGCGGTCCAATTCCCTCATTTTATTATTTAATTCTTCAATTTCATCTTTTATTTCTATTGTCTTGGTTTTGTCAAAATCGGTATGGGGAATAAAAATTATATCCTGAAGATTACAAAATTGCCCATTACCCATACAATGTTCACTGTAAAGTAAGGTTTTTTCCCGATCAATTCCATCCGGTATAGTAACCTCACTAGAACCAACAGAAAGAGGACGAATTTGCAATAGATAGAAGGTTGGTGGTTGTTCCTTATCCTCATTGAGTTCTACTGAAAATTCGATTTCAATAGGCATACCAAAAGCCGCTTCTCCTAATTCCATTATTTCTCGAATAATTTCGCTAAGAGGAAAATAATTATATTTTAAAATATAATCAAAATTCATAACCAGAGGGCCTTTATGACGGAGTCCCGACCGGATGCGTCGATTTTGCATATCCAATACAGAAGCTAGCTTATCCAGAGAGCCATGGGAACGAACCTCATTTATATCGATTTTGTCAAGGGTAATATCATCGCCTTTTACCAAACTGTAATTTTTTCGATCCAGATTAAGAGCAAAAATATATTTCTGTGAATCCTTTAAGAGAGTATCCTGTTTCAAAAGGTTCTTCTTGGGGTAACGGGGACAAAATCGATACACATTTTCCCCATCTACAACCGCCTTTCCCAGGCCAGCAGCTATTGAGACAACGCCATCTTCATGCTCAAGATCCGATACAGGATAATAGTTATAGGACTGAGCAACACCGGAAATATGAGGATAGAAATACTTATCACCAAAGTACGAACCGGTGATCTCCTGAATAATAACTGCCATTTTCTCTTCACTGATTCTGTGATTAAGGTTATTGATGTATAACCTTGCTCTTTTTGTATATACGGAAGCAAAAACCAGTTTGACCGCTGTAATAAGTTGCTGAACACGAATAGATGTATCGGAGGCATTGTTCGGCAACATATAGGTGCTATAGACTCCAGCAAAGGGTTCTGAATAAGAGTCCTCCAGTAATCCAGATGAACGCACTGCCAGAGGCTTATCAATCTGAGTGACAACAACTTCCAGCTTTTCCAGCAAATCCTCGGTTAACTGTCCGGCCAAAAAATATCGGTTTATTTTTTCATCACTAAGCTCTTCTACATTGATCTCATCGAGATTATTATTTTCAATGAAATTATCAAACTCATTGGTTCCTATGATCGCCGTAGCCGGAGTAACAACACGACAATCTTTGAATTTTTCGCCAAAATCCATGCTTACTAAGAGCGCATTTAAAAAAGCCAGGCCGCGCCCCTTTCCCCCAAGCGAGCCATCTTTTAACTGAATTATCTCATTGGGTTCAAAGGAGCAATAGTCGTGATATTTGATCACCTTGCCTTTTTCCCGCTGATCCAAAATTTCATTTATAGTGGACAATAAATAATTTCTACTTTCTGAAATAGAATCAAAATCTTGCAGCCGTAATGGTCTGATTCGGCGAGCAATTTCTATCTCACCGCGAGCCATTAGCCATGATGAGAAGTGATTGCGTACAGTATGATATTTTAGGACTGAATCTGGAATTTTCTGTAACTTCATTCTTAATTCTGACAATGAACGGGCGGTATCATAGTAGCCCTGTTCATCTTTTAGGATAAATTCACCAAAGCCCAAATAATCATGGATAAATTTTCCAATTTTATTGATCAACTGGGGATCAAATTTATGCAAAAAGGTCACATCCATTTCCTCAGCCAGATTCTTATTATCAATATCCGAGGACATCAGGATAATAGGTATATCGAAATCGTCATTCTTCTTAATAAGAGAAATTAATTTGTGCCCAGCTTCTTCATCTATACTACCCTTCCTTGGGAATTTTACATCAGAAATGACTGTAGAAACATATTCGCTATAATTACTGTAAACATTGGCAGCTTCTTCATAATCATGAGCAACAATCACTTTGGGACGAGCTCGCATTCGCAGCCTTTTGTTAATATCATTGACCTCTTCCCGAATCAATATCTGAGTTTGCTCAACAATCCTTTCATATAAGTAGGGCAAAATCATGGAATAATATTTTATGGAATCTTCTACAAGCAGAATAACTCTTACCAGTCCTTCTTTGGTATCATTGGCCAGGTTATTGCGGTCTTCCACAGATTTGATCATAGCCAGAAACAGTTTTGCATCTCCATTCCAGAGAAATATTTTATCGAATAATTCCACGTTTTCTTTATTGCTTTTTATCTGGCGGGCTTCGGAATTGGAACTCAGAAGTAAAATTAGAGGCAGGTCAGAATATTTTCTTTTAATTTTGCGAGCCAGATCCAGGAAGGACATTTTTCCGATGTGCTTCATTGTTACAACTAAATCATAGTCGTCTTTCTGTAATTCTTCAAGAGCCATACTGGCTGTAGGCACACTGATTACCCGGGGAGCCAGACTTAAATTCAGCTGACGATATTCACCAAAGATTTTTTCAGATAGCCGGCCATCCTGCTCAAAAGTAAAAGCATCATAAAAACTGGATACAAGCAGAATCTTTTTGATCCTGTTCTGCATTAATTTATGAAAGCTTTCTTCACCATATTTAAATTTATTGTAATATTTTTTTATTTCTTCAAGTTGCATTCCGGCCTCGTTCTATTATTACCAACTTATATAATAAGGATTTTTTCGACGATTATCAAAACAAAGTTTATCCATAATTTATTCCTATAATCAATCCAGCATTAAATAGAATGCCATTGGGAAGCCAAATTTTGCCTAATGAACTGAATCTGAACTCAATTATCCAGAATTAAGAGGAAAATCTTTGTATATAAATCTAAGTAACTCTTTTAGAATACCAGAACTTCCCGTCCCGATTTTATATAATTGGTCAAAGGTTTACCCATATATTTGACCTTTACACCCATTTTCTCAAGCCTACCAGACACTCCATATTGTTCAGCGCACCATTTACAGGATGTCAAGACAACTCCTTTTTCTTTTAATTCAACAACTTTATCCTGGAGTTCTTTATTTTTAGATAATAAGCGAGTTGATGGGCCCCAGATCAATAATTCTACATTTTCCCATAAATTGTGTTTTTTAGAATTTAAGGCATAAGGATAAACAACTTTGAGAAATACTTCCGGGTCTTGACTGGTCCACAACAATACAATAGAATTCTTTTCGGAGCAGCAATTATCTTTCTCTTTTTTTTGATCCATATTTTTCTGTGCGCTTACCGGGATTAACAAAGTTGCAATCAAACACATAATGATAATTTTTTCCATAATGGATTTCCTTTCCAGAGTTAATAATTTAAAATTTACAGAAGCGATCGATGATTAAATTTATAGAGATGAACCTAGATAATTAAATAAAATACAAAAAAAATATTGACAATAGCGTTCATTTATCATACATTTCCTATGTATTTACTAGGAATTAAACTTGATAAAGAAAAAATTAAATAAAAGGAAGATAAAATGAAAAATATACAGGTTGATTGCATAAATGAAAATTGTCCCGTTCCCCTGGTGGAAACGCGCAAAGCCTTACAAAAGGCTTCCCAGGGAGATATAGTAGAAATAAAGGGCACTCATTCCTCTTCAAAAAAGGAGATTCCCATGGCTGTAAAATCTATGGGCTATAACCTCCTCTCAATTGATCAAAATGATGATATTTGGACAATTAAAATTCAAAAGTAGAGGTTAAAATGGCTGAAAAGACGACAATAATTCTTCATAGTGGAGAAATGGATAAGGCTTACAGTGCTTTGATAATTGCTAATGGAGCCCTGGCAATGGGTATGGATGTATCAATCTTCTTCACTTTTTGGGGACTGGAAAGGCTTAAGAAAAACAAACTGGAAAAAGGCCCATTATCCAAAATGAATTTTTTCGGGATTGGTAAATGGTTAATCAAACGTAAAATGAAAAAATCCGGGGTTGCCTCTTTAAATAAACTGCTCGAAAATTTCATAGAATTGGGAGGCAAAATTCTAGCCTGCGACATGACTATGGAAATTATGGGGATTGATAAAGATGATATGCGGGATGAAGTCATCACAGAATATTGTGCTGTAGGAACCTATATCCAGGAAGCACGTGAATCTGAAGTAACATTATTTATATAATGAGGTAAAAATGAACAAAAAAAGTATATATCTTGATAATTCAGCAGCGACCCGTCTTGATGAAGAGGTTTTAGAAGCAATGAAGCCCTACTTTTTCCAGGACTATGCGGTAGCATCTTCAGAATTTGGTTATTCTATGGGTATAAAAGCTCGCAAAGCGCTGGCAAATGCCCGTGAGAAACTGGCGGAATTCATTTCTGCTGATCCGGAAGAATTGATCTTTACCTCCGGATCAACAGAATCCAGTAATATTGCGATTAAAGGTGCTCTTGAAAAAGTAACCGGAAAAGAGAAAAACCACATTATAACCAGTACGATCGAGGATTTCCCGGTTTTGAACAGTTTCAAAAAACTTAAAAAAAATGGATATAGAGTAACCTATCTTGATGTTGATGAAAAAGGATTTATTGATCCGGAGGAGCTCAAAAAAGCAATTACCAATCAAACTGCTCTTGTCTCCATTCAGCATGCTAATCAGGAAATTGGCACAGTTCAGGACATTGCAGAAATCGGCCAAATTTGTCATGAAAAGGGTCTGTTATTTCATACTGATGCTACTCATACTTTCCGGCGGTTGCCAATTGATGTTGAGGAATTAAATATAGATCTGATGACCTTTTCAGCCCATACAATTCATGGTCCTAAAGGAGTCGGCGGACTTTACATTGGCAAAGGAACTAATATAGCAAAATTTCTTGACGGCGGTTTTCAGGAATTTGATAAACGGCCTGGTCTAGTCAATATTCCCGGAGCAGTTGGTTTTGCCAAAGCTGCCGAATTAATTACTGAACAGGAAAATAAGAACTTACAGGAATTGCGGGATTACCTTATCAATCGGATACTAGATGAAGTCCCAAGAACTACCCTCAATGGTGACCGGCAAAACCGACTTCCCCAAAATGCCAATATTACTTTTCATATGGTAGAAGGCGAATCAATAACTCTTCACATGGATATGCGCGGCTTTGCAGTTTCAACTGGTTCGGCCTGTTTTAGCAATTCGCTAGAGGCCAGCCACGTTATTCTGGGAATTGGTGGTGATCATGAGCGGGCCCATGGTTCAGTTCGCTTTACCTTGAGTCGATTTAATAATAAAGAACAGATAGATGCTGCAATCAAAGAAATAAAAGATGTAATAGAACAGTTAAGAAAGATCAGTCCATTGAATACAGATAAAAAACAAAAAAATAATCTTCAAGAAGTTAAGAACTAATATCTTTTAAAAATTATGAAGCAAGGAGAAAAAAAATGGATTTTCCATACAGTGAAAAAGTACTAGAGCATTTTAAAGACCCTCAAAACGTTGGCGAAATAGAGAATGCAGATGGCAAAGCCCAGGAAGGTAGTCCAGCCTGCGGCGATATGGTTTCAGTTCATATAAAATTAGATGATGATAAAAAGCATATTCAGGATATAAAATTCAAATCCTACGGTTGCGCTTCCAATATTGCAACCGGGTCAATTATAACAGAATTGGCAAAAGGCAAAACAATAGACGAAGCCAAACAGATCAGCTGGCAGGAGGCTTCCGATGCTCTGGGTGGTTTGCCTCCTATTAAAACTCACTGTTCTGTGCTTGCTGTCGATGGACTGCGGGCAGCTATAGAAAATTATGAGGAAAAAAGCGGTCTGAAGACTGAACAGGCACCAACTGATTTGGCTTTTATCCACAAAAAATTGAAAAGGGTGATGAATCCAATAGCAGGAATTGATATTGTTAAGTCAGATCTAGTAAATAATGTAAGTCTGGATGACGGAGTTGTAAAAATTGATGTTGACCTGGCCGCCAACCATCAATTTGCTAATAATATTGATGAGGAAATTCGTGAAAAGCTCGAGCCAATTCACGATATTGAAAAGGTTGAAGTTAATTTTCTTCGATAATATGTAGCACAACTATCCCTAGTTGTGTTTGCTGAACGAAGCCTCAACGGCTGAGAGAAGCAAAACCAAGCGCAGACTCTAAAACAAATGCGCACAAAACCAGCTTACACAATCTCCACAGCATATTGATATTTTTCCCATATCAATCCTGGAATGAGCCATAACGCATTCCAATCAACCCATTGAGGGCTTGATTGGAATAAAACAACTTCTCAAAAAAAGACTTTCGGGACAGGAAGGATAGTTGTTCTACAAAAATAACAAAATTAATTGCATATTTCCGACTTTTCCTATAATTTTGGTAGGGAATTGAAAATAGTATTAAATTACCATTATTAGGAGTAAGCATTAATGACATCAATTAATTCAACACTGGAACAGAATAATTTCTCCCGCCAGAATATAATCGATCTTTTATCAGTTGAGAACGACCAAATCCAAAAATTATACAAAAAAGCCTATCAAATAAAATCAAAATATGTGGGCAATAAAGTCTATTACCGGGGTATAATCGAGTTTAGTAATATTTGCGAGAAAAACTGTTATTACTGTGGTATCAGAAAAAACAATAAAAACACAGATCGCTATAAAATGACCC
The DNA here is from genome assembly GCA_035312185.1 of bacterium. Taxonomy (GTDB): domain Bacteria; phylum Fidelibacterota; class UBA2242; order UBA2242; family JAFGTP01; genus JAIPHI01. The sequence goes on along the minus strand of DATGCI010000163.1, from coordinate 4,388 downwards.
GCAAGGAGGTAATTGAGGCAGCAAAGTTTGCCCAAAAAAGCGATTATGGATCTTTAGTTTTACAAAGTGGTGAATTACAAAATGCTGAATTTGTAAACTTTATAGAATCCATTATTCGAGACATAAAAAATCTACCCAGCAAAGAACTGGGGATAACCATATCCCTCGGCGAACAGAGTTTGTCCACTTATAAAAAATGGTATAAAGCCGGCGCTCACCGCTATCTTTTACGGATTGAAACCAGTAATTCTGAACTTTATGAAAAATTGCATCCGCGCGATCATGATTTTAAGGCTCGTTTCCAGGCTCTTGAGGATTTGAAAAAGAGCGGCTATCAGGTTGGCACTGGCATAATGATCGGACTCCCTGACCAGAATCGAGAAGATCTGGCCGATGATATTTTATTTATGCGAGACAACAACATTGATATGATTGGAATGGGGCCTTTTATTCCCCATAAAGATACTCCCCTGGCTGATTCTTTGGGAGAATTTGAAAAATTCAAAAATTCCCAGCTGGAACTCAGCTTGAAAATGATAGCGGTCACCAGGCTGGTTCTAAGGGATGTCAATATCGCTGCTACAACCGCACTTCAGGCTTTAGATCCTATTGGACGAGAAAAAGGGCTGCAGGCTGGAGCCAACATTATCATGCCCAATATTACTGACACAAAATATCGGGAAGGTTATCAACTCTACGAAAACAAGCCTTGCCTGGACGAAAATTCTGAAATGTGCAAAGGCTGCCTGGAAACACGTATCCGTTCTATTGGTGAAGAGATTGGCTACAATGAATGGGGAGATAGCCCGCATTATTTTAAGAGAAAAAAGCAAAATTGAAGGGCAATTAGCGGTGATCACGTTACCCAATCATCAGTTCAGAAAAAGACGCCTAATAATAAAGGAGAGCCTGGGATGACAAAATCAAAAGCATTAAAATTATCTAGCATCGTTCTGACCATTTTAATACTGTTCAAGGCCTGTTCAACTAGTCCTCAAGTCACTACCAGTTTCAAAGACATTTCAGTAAAAGCTGCTCATCAGCTTATTTCAAAAAACGATGATAATAAAAATTTCGTCATCCTCGATGTTCGAACTTCTACTGAATATGAAAATGGTCACATTGAAAAGGCCATAAACCTAAATTACAGTTCCAGCGATTTTAAAGAATATCTCAAGGAACTTGACAAAAACAGAATCTATCTAATCTATTGCCAGTACGGCGGTCGCAGTAAACGCGCACTTGAAATTATGAAAAGCCTTGGCTTTCAGAAGGCTTACAATCTTTCAGAAGGTATAATCGGCTGGGAGTCAGCTGGTTATTCAACAATCAAGGAGAATTAAATGAATTCAAAAAAACTTTACAAAAAAGGCCTCAGGCTGGAATATTTTACAGTTTCTTACAATTTTATTGAAGCCGGAGTAGCCATTCTATTTGGCACTGTTGCTAGCAGTATCGCTCTGATTGGTTTTGGGATGGATAGTATTGTGGAAACCCTATCCGGATTTATATTGATCTGGCGACTCCACCAACACCAAAATTTGAGCGAAGCAGAAGAAGAAAAAATTGAAAAGCGAGCCATGAAATTTGTGGCAATTACTTTTTTCATATTGGGCGCTTATGTGCTAATCCAATCGATAATGAAACTTATCGACGGAACGCCTCCCGATCCATCATTGCCCGGTATTATTCTGGCTTTTATTTCTTTGATAATTATGCCCATTCTTGCGCTTCGAAAAATTAAAGTGGGAAAACAGATAAATAGCCGGGCCCTGGTTGCTGATGCCAAGGAAACTATTGCCTGCGCTTTTCTGTCAGCAGCATTATTGCTCGGTTTAGGGCTCAATTATCTATTTGGACTGTGGCAGGCCGATCCTATTGTCGGTATAATCATTGTCTTTTTTCTTTTTAGAGAAGGTTGGGAGAGCTGGGAGGAAGCCCAATAGAACTAACTAAATCCTTGTAGGTCTTCAAGACCTGCAAGGATTCTCATAAAATAGATCAACAATCTTGATTCAAAACAATAAAGAAAAATCTCTTCGGCAAAATAATTTTATAGGCCTCGTAAAAAATAGTCTTATCGCCAAAATAGGTGACTCACTTTATTTTGTAATTCCTGGAAGTCCTGTATCTAAAATGACATTATCCGACCTTGACAAATTTGTTTTTTTGGATAATTGTCCATTTTTTCAGGTATTCTTAATGTTATATTTTTCAAACCTCGGTGTTGCATTTCCATTGTAAATGGATTGCATTTGCTGGTTAAAGTCAATATCCCATTTATTCTATGGCTTAATTCTGGAAGTATTCCGAAGTTTTATTAAATTCCAGTACCAAATTCTATCAATAAAACCTCGCAGGTTTTGAAAACCTACGAGGTTGAACAAAAATAATTGCCAAATCATTATTTTTTAATTGAGATTCTTATCCCAACCTATTAATATAGATCAATATTTTTGAAAGATAGTGAGGAGAGGAGAATTGGCAAAGTTATTCAATAAACAGATTTTAAAGCGGCATATTCAAAAACATTCAATTCCTGATGAAAAAAATAAAATTGAACGCATTGCCCGCTGGAAACGTAATTTGAAATTGAACCGTAATGTCAAGGAGGAAGCCCTCCAGGCCGCATTTCTCAAAGGCATATTCGGTACAATCCTGGGCTACAAAGACCTGACCGAAGCCGAAGACAAACAATACACAATGAAAGTCGAACCGGCTACCGAAGTCGATGCCACAAAACCGGACGGAAGTCTGGGCTTTTTCGAGATCAACGGTGCTGAACAAACCAAAGTAGTTATCGAACTCAAAGGTCCTAAAATCAGCCTCGATGAGAAGCAAAAACGAGCCGGCAAGGATTATGGCACACCTGTGGAACAGGCCTTTGGCTATGCTACAAAATACGATGGCATCGAATGGGTGATCGTCTCCAATATGATCGAAATCAGACTTTATAAATATGACCGTGGGCAGGGCCATTATGAAGAATTCCTGATTCCCCGGCTCGATGACCCTGAAAATTTCAAAGAATTTCATCTAATCCTCTCCCGTCCCAATCTGTTCACTCGAGAAAATGGCAGCCTGACGGAAAAGTTAACCCGGGAAACAGCCGAACTGGAAGAGGACATCACTACCAAATTTTACAATCTTTACAAACAAACCCGTATAGAACTATTCGAACATCTCAAGCAGCATAATCCCGATTATGACCAGGAACTGCTTTTTGAAAAGGCGCAAAAATTTCTCGACCGCATCATATTCATCTGCTTTTGTGAAGACCTGGGCCTACTACCACCTAAAATTTTGCACAAAGCCATTCAGAGTGGCGAAGCTTCCTTCAGTATGAGCGATACCCGTATCTGGGAGGAGATCAAAGGCATTTTCAAAGCCATCGACCAGGGCAATCCTGCCAAAAATATTAATGCCTACAATGGCGGTCTCTTCAAACCTGACGAAACTCTGCACCAGTTAACTATTAAAAATAATTTTTTCTCAGCCATAGATGAAATCTCGGCCTATGATTTTGACAGTGATCTGGATGTCAATATTCTGGGCCATATTTTTGAGCAGTCGATCAGTGACATAGAGGAGATCAAGGCTGATATTCAGGCCGAGGAATATAATCAGCAGGAATCCAAACGCAAAAAGGAAGGCATTTTCTACACTCCCGAATATATCACAAAATATATTGTGGAAAATTCGGTTGGCAAATATATCGAAGATATCAAAACCGAATTGGGCTATGCCGAATTGCCTGAGATCGATGCAGCTGAATCGCCCCAGGTCAAAGGCAAATATCGTCAAAAACATCTGCGCTTCTATGATGAATATATTCAACGGCTGCGCAGTATCAAGATTCTCGACCCGGCCTGCGGATCCGGGGCCTTTCTGAATCAAGCTTTTGATTATCTCTTGCAGGAATACAAATGGGTACGCAACCAGCGCTCTCTCATCGAGCAAAAACCAATTGACATTTCCCTTCAGGATCAGGTTTTCAAACAAATTTTGCAGGATAATCTCTATGGTGTGGACCTCAATCAGGAATCCGTGGAGATCACCAAATTGTCGCTCTGGCTCAAATCGGCTAACAAAAATAAACCCCTGGCCAACCTGGACGATAATATTAAATGCGGTAATTCTCTGATCGACGATCCCGAAGTTGCCGGTGACAAGGCCTTTGACTGGGAAGCAGAATTCCCCGAAATAATGGATGCTGGTGGTTTTGATGTGGTGATTGGGAATCCGCCGTATATTAGGACACAATACTTATTATCAGAAGATAAAAATTATTTTTCGCAAAATTATAATAGTGCTGAATATGGTGGATATGATATTTATTCTATTTTTGTAGAGAAGGGCTATTCTTTATTATCTAAAAATGGATATTT
>DATGCI010000162.1:0-9575 GCA_035312185.1 bacterium | reverse complement strand
AGTCTGGCGAACGGACAGCAAAGGCCAGGTGGAAACGATAGTCATTCCACCATTTCAGCATTTGATTATATTTGTCTTCATGATTCATATCCGATTCAAAACTGAACAATCTATTTTCAATTACTCCAGAATCAATTTTTTCGATAAGGATATTAATGATCCTATCCCGATTATTTCTCCGCATTTCAGTAATTTGTTCATTATAAGCTGGCTGGTATTTTTCCATACAATTGTCAAGTCGGTGCTTATCAATTTGATCTGGTTTATAATCACCCTGTAATTGTCTAAAAAGATACAAAAAATCTTCAAAGAAATGAGTGGTTGCTCCTCCCCGCCCTTTTTTAGCAGCCAGGTAGAGCTTTTTCAATGGAGAATTTTCAATAGTCTTGCCTTTCAAATTCAAATCTTGAAAGGTTCGGCCTTCATTTTCTATATAATCTAACAATCTAATTGCTGCATAGTCTCGCCATTGAGTTTGTTCGAATTCTTTTCTATTAAAAGAATTATTGTCAAAAATTGTATTTATCTGTGATTTGTTTTTTAAATGCTTTTCAACCCAGTTTTTCAAACCGGTTTGAAATTGTGCCAGGCTGGAAGAAGATTCCAGGACTTTAGCAAAATAGGGATTTTCTTCAATGATCTGGTTAAGGATCTTGTGAGCTTCTGGAGAGATTAGAATTTGATCTCGAGTTTTCATAGTACCTCCGATTTACATTCAACATTCACACAAATCCTATTCCCGGAAATTAAAAAAAACTCTACATTTAATATATAGCAAGTTGTCAAAGAGTTAAAACTTCACAAGATAGTCATACTTACTTTACATTATTTTCACATTATAGGCTTTAATGTCCTCTAGCTTTGGTTTCAGGAAATTATCCACATAATCACGGTGGACAGGATGTGGGCTAAAAGATTTTACATCTTCTCTATTTTCAAATAAAATAATTAGAGCCAGGTTGTACACTGAATCATCTTTCAGAGCTCCAACCTGCAAAGATTTTACCTGTGGAATAGAAGGTAAAACCTGCTTTGATTTTTCGATAACCTTTTCGATGTCATTCTCGTTAATATTCATCAAAACAATTCTTTGAATCATTATAAACCCCAATTATTGAGATTGGAAAAATTATTTTAACAATATTTATATGACTGAATCTTTAAAAAGATTCATTTTCCACCCAGGAATAAACATTATAACGACGAAGGCAACCTTCAAGCTGGATATACATCACAACTTTTCCAGTTGCCCAGGTATATTAAATTTATTGTAAAATTGTATGCTATTTTACGCCTATGCAATAATATTCAAAACCATTTTCTTCCATACGGGCAGGTTTGAATTGATTGCGTCCATCAAAAAAGAGCGGTTCTTTCAAACGCTTTTTGATTTCTTCAAAGTCAGGACTACGAAATTCCTTCCATTCCGTGACCAGTAGAACACCATCAGCATCATTTAGAGCATCATATTTTGATTCAAAATATTCTATGTTTTCGACGTCTTCCAGGTAACAGGTTTTGGCCTGTTCAGTAGCCTTGGGATCATAGGCCTGAACTTTTGCTCCCCGATCTTCCAGTTCCTTGACAATTGTAATTGCAGGAGCTTCGCGCATATCATCGGTGCCCGGTTTAAAAGCAAGTCCCCAAAGAGCAAATACTTTTCCTGTTAGATCTTCACCAAAACGGTTGATGATTTTTTTAACAAGAACGCGCTTTTGCTCATTATTGACATTTTCTACAGATTTTAATATTTCAGGTGTGACATCGTTTTCTTCAGAAGTTCTGATCAGAGCTCTAACATCTTTTGGAAAACAACTTCCACCATAACCAGTACCGGGATAGATGAAATGGTAACCAATCCGTGAATCACTACCAATTCCTACTCGAACTTTATTTACATCAGCGCCAACCTGTTCACAAATACTGGCAATTTCATTCATGAAACTAATTTTGGTAGCCAACATTGAATTAGCAGTATATTTTGTCATTTCAGCGCTGCGGACATCCATGCCGATAAATCTTTCATGGCTCATAGTAAAGGGGCGGTAGAGCTCTTTCATAGTCTCCATGGATTCTTCATTATCTGCACCAACTACTACTCTATCGGGTTTCATAAAATCTTCTACAGCAGCTCCCTCTTTAAGAAACTCAGGATTAGAAACCACGTCAAAATCTAGATCTGAACTGCGTTTATCCAGTTCAGCAGAAATTGCTGCTCGCACTTTATCTGCTGTGCCAACAGGAACAGTAGATTTGTCCACAACAATTATATCATCCTGCATATTTTGTCCAATTTCCTGAGCAACTTTGAGGACAAATTGCAAATCAGCACTTCCGTCCTGTCCCATTGGTGTTCCTACAGCAATAAAGGCAATTCTGGAATCAGCAAGAGCTTCTTTAATATCGGTGGTAAATTTCAGACGACCATCTTCGAAATTGCTGCTTACAATTTTATCCAGGCCAGGTTCGTAAATTGGTATTTGACCGTTTTTTAACTTTGAAATTTTGCCATCATCTATATCTACACAGGTTACTTCATTCCCCATTTCGGAAAAACAGGCTCCAGTAACTAAACCAACATAGCCTGTTCCAACTACTGTTAAATTCATGACTACCTCTTTTATTTTTGAGTCTAGCTTACTTTACAATCTACAGTCAACAAGATCTCTATCAAGAAATCCTTTTACATCATATACAACAGCTTTACCGTTTTTGAATTTTTTAATATCAAAATTCTTAAATTCATCATGGGCTACAGCTGCTATAATAGCATCATAATTTTCATCCAGATCTTCTTGATTAGATATAATAGAAAAACCGTATTCCCTCTCAACTTCTTTGTTATCTGCCAGCGGTTCATAGACATCAACATTGCAGCCAAAATCTTCCATTTCTTTTTTCAGATCAATAACCCGGGTATTGCGAATATCAGGGCAATTTTCCTTGAATGTAAATCCCATTATCAAAACTTTGCTACCGGCTATTGTATGCCCTTTGTGAATCATGAGTTTGATAACTTTCTTAGAAACAATTGTACCCATATTATCATTCAAGCGACGTCCGCTCAAAATGATCTCCGGATTATAACCAACGGCTTTGGCTTTATGGGCCAGATAATAGGGATCAACGCCAATGCAATGCCCGCCAACTAATCCTGGCCTAAAATCTAAAAAGTTCCATTTCGTACCAGCAGCTTCGAGAACTTCCAGAGTATCAATGCCCAAACGATTAAACACAACTGCTAGTTCATTAACAAAAGCAATATTGATGTCCCTTTGCGCATTTTCAATAACTTTGGCGGCTTCAGCAACTTTGATTGAAGATGCTTTGTGAGTACCGGCAGTGATCACTTTCTGATAAAGCTGATCAACGATTTCTGCAACCTCCGGAGTTGAACCACTGGTCACCTTTTGAATCGTCTTTACTGTATGAACTTTATCACCAGGATTGATTCTTTCTGGACTATATCCACAGTAAAAATCTTCATTATATTTTAGGCCACTATGTTCCTCAAGAATTGGAACACATACTTCTTCAGTAGCTCCCGGATAGACAGTTGATTCATAGATCACAATATTATCAGAAGTGAGTACTTTGCCGACAGTTTCTGAAGCTTTTTTTACTGGTGTCAGGTCAGGAATTTTATTTTCATCAATAGGCGTAGGCACGGTGACGATATAGTATTTAGCATCTTTAATATCATCGACCTGGCTGGTATAAATAAGTTTTTCAGCTTTTTTGAGATTTTCCGGGTCTACTTCCCGGGTACTATCTTTGCCATCCTCCAGTTCACTAATCCTATCTTTATTTATATCAAATCCAATGGTATCAAACTTTTTACCAAATTCAACAGCAAGGGGTAGCCCAACGTAACCCAGACCAATTATACATATTTTCTCCATTATAGATCCTTTCATATATTAGATTTAATGGTACCAGATAAAGACAATTTGCGTTTTCAGCGACTTATTAACTTAATTATACCAGATAATAAAATTCAACATAAACTTGAAAAAAAATAATTAGGAGGGATAGGTAAACCTATCCCTCCTGAATATATAAAACAGTTATAAACTACTCAGTTTCAGCCATTTTTCTGTATTCTTCATATCTATTTTCAATGAACTCTTTTGTGGCCTTTTTGAAACCTTCAACTTTGTCAGGGAAGGTTGTTTGCAGAGCAGTATAACGTTTTTCTTTATCGAGAATCTCTTCTACACCCTTTTTCGGTTCTTTGGAATCCAGGATGAGAGGATTCTTCCCGTCTTTCTTGAGTTCAGGATTGTAACGGTAAAGGAGCCAGTAACCTGTGTCAACCACAAGTTTTTCTTCTTCCTGAGTATGAGCAAGATCAAAACGATGGTTAATGCAAGGAGCATAAGCGATAATAATGGAAGGACCATCATAGGCTTCTGCTTCGCGCATTGCTTTGATCATTTGATTTCTATTAGCACCCATTGATACAGAGGCTACATAAATATAACCATAAGTCATCATCATTCTACCCAGGTCTTTCTTGACTGTTTCTTTACCGGATTCAGCGAACTTGGCAACTGCGCCGAGCGGTGTTGCCTTGGATGACTGACCACCAGTATTGGAGTAAACTTCTGTATCCAATACAAGTACATTTACATTGTCACCGGAAGCCAGAACATGATCAAGACCGCCATAGCCAATATCATAGGCCCAGCCATCTCCACCAACAGCCCAAACACTCTTATCAACGAAGTAATCTTTCATTTCTTCAATTGTTTCCAGAACGTCTTTGGCTTCGCCATCTGCATTTTCTAAAGCATCAGGAAGTAGAGTTTTGATTTTACGAGCATTTTCTTTGGTTGCCTCATCAACTGAAGTCCAGTTATCAAGAGCAAACTGAACAGCTTCTTTGAGTTCACCATCTACATCCATATCAACCAGTTTTTCAGAACTTGATTTGAGCTGCTTACGGTTAGCATTGACAGCCAAACGCATTCCATAGCCATATTCAGCATTGTCTTCAAAAAGTGAATTGGCCCAGGCTGGTCCTTCTCCATGCTTATTAGTTGTGTAAGGTACTGTTGGGAAAGTTCCGCCCCAAATAGATGAACAACCAGTAGCATTGGCGATGATCATTCTGTCGCCAAATAATTGAGTGAGCAGTTTTACATAACTTGTTTCACCACAACCTGCACAGGCACCGGAAAATTCAAGCAGCGGCTGTTTGAACTGACTACCTTTAATTGTATTAGGTTTGAACTTATCACTGGTTACATCTTCCGGCAATGATGAGAAAAATTTCTCATTTTCAGATTCGCCGGCTTCTCTTTCTTTTTCAATTGGTTCCCAGCTCAAAGCACCAACCGGACAGGTATTTACACAATCGCGGCAAGATTGACAATCGTCAATATAGACCTGAATTTTGAAGTCATATTTTTCGCCATCTGTGCTGGCTGCCTTAATTGTATTGAAACTTTCAGGAGCATCATCTAACATATCTCTATCAATCAATTTTGGTCGAATAGCGGCATGAGGACAAACCAGTGAGCAGAAATTACACTGAATACATTTGTCTGCTATCCAATGAGGAACCATTGGAGCTATACCACGTTTTTCAAGCTGAGATGTACCAGAAGGAACTGCGCCATCAACTGGCATATCAGAAACAGGAATATCGTCACCTTCCAATTTCATTACCTTTTCAATCACATCTTTTGTAAAACCTTCTGAACCTTCGGGTACGAGTTGTGCTTTTTCTCTGGATTTTCCAGGCACTTCAGAAGGAACATCAATTTCCTTAAGATTTGCTTCTGTATGGTCAACAGCATCCCAGTTCATTTCTACAACATTATGACCCTTTTTCTTATAGGTCTTTTCGATAGCGTCTTTGATTAATTTAATGGCTTTATCCTTTTCCAGAACACCGGAAATGATAAAGAAAGCCGCCTGCATAACGGTATTGATTCGTTTACCAAGACCAACTTCATTAGCAATTTTAAGAGCATCAATATTGTAAACTTTGATGTCTTTTTCAATAATGGTCTTTTGCATATCTTTAGTCAGATTTTCAAAGACCTTATCTGCATCCCAATTGGAATTAAGCAGAAAGGTACCGCCTTCTTTTATATTTTCGAGAATATCATAACGACCAACAAAAGACTGCTGATGGCAGGCTACAAAATCAGCTTTTGTTACCAGATATTCAGACTGAATCTTTTTGTCTCCAAAACGAAGATGACTGCGAGTAATTCCACCAGATTTTTTTGAATCATACTCAAAATAGCCCTGAGCATATTTATCAGTGTTGTTACCAATAATCTTAATAGAATTTTTATTGGCACCAACAGTTCCATCAGAACCCAGTCCCCAGAATTTACAGGAGATTGTTCCTTCTGGTGTAGAATCGATTTCTTCTTCTATTTCAAGAGATGTATTGGTGATATCATCTTTGATTCCAAGTGTGAAGCCATTAAAAGCTTCGCCGTCAAGGTGGTCATAAACTGCTTTCACCATTGAAGGTGTAAATTCTTTGGATGACAATCCATAACGTCCACCAACAACTTCAACATCTTTGCCCTTTAAAGCATTTACAGTATCAAGATAAAGGGGTTCACCAGCAGAGCCTGGTTCTTTGGTTCTATCGAGAACAGCGATTTTTTTAACACTTTCGGGAAGGGCATTCAAAAGATGATCAACTGAGAAAGGACGATAAAGTCTTACTTTGATAGCGCCAACATTTTCACCATTTGCATTCAGATAATTAACTGTTTCTTCAATAGTTTCATTACCACTACCAATAGCCATTACGACTTTTTCAGCATCTTCGGCACCAACATAATCAAATAGATGATACTGGCGGCCAGTTTTCTCTGCATAGCGATCCATGTAATATTGAACGATATCAGGAGCTTCATCATAAAATTTATTAACTGTTTCACGGCCCTGAAAATAAACATCGGGATTTTCTGCACCAACTTTTACATAGGGTCTTTCTGGGTTCAGTGAACTATTTCTGAATTCTTTGATACTTTTCTTGATATCGTCATCAAGAAGTTCTTTATAAAGTTCGTAGTCTTCTACTGCGATTTTCTGAATTTCGTGAGAATTTCTAAATCCATCGAAAAAATGGACAAAGGGTAGATTAGAGCGATAGGAAGCCAAATGAGCGATAGCAGCCAGATCCATAATTTCCTGAAGTGAACTAGAAGCAAGTAGACCAAATCCTGTATTACGGGCCGACATTACATCAGAATGGTCACCAAAAATCGATAAGGATTGGCACGCTAAAGAGCGAGCAGAAACATGAAAAACGGCAGGTAACAATTCACCAGCAATTTTGTGCATATTGGGAAGCATAAGAAGCAAGCCCTGGGAAGCGGTAAAAGTTGTAGTCAGGGCACCACCAGACAAACTACCATGGATAGCGCCTGAAGCACCGGCCTCAGATTGCATTTCAACAATATCAACCTCTTCACCAAAAATATTTTTCCTGCCATAGGCAGACCAGGCGTCAGCCTTTTCACCCATTGGCGAGGATGGCGTAATCGGATAGATAGCAGCCACGTCACTAAAAGCATAAGCAACATGAGCAGCTGCCGTATTACCATCCACAGCTTTCATTTCTTTTGCCATAAAATGTCTCCTTGTTTTATTTATTGTATTAAAATCTTTTTCCTGTTACTTTTTTCACAACACGTTTATCTCTAGTGTAAATGTTATGAAAAAATGAGTTAAAAAGCAACCCGAAGTCCAAATTAAAAACTAATGCAAAAAGATAGTTTTGCTACTGTAATTATAAACTATAATACCGGATTTGTCCTCGTCAAATGCGAGCATCATTGCAAAATATGGTTGAATCGAATTACAGCCCGATCAATTACATAATCTTAAAATTGGTCCCGGTATTTTGACCATTATCCCAAAAGAATCAGTAGGAAAATTGAGTGACCATACTAACTCTTTTTTTCATTTGGACATTGAAAAGTGGCTGATAGAATAGTTCATCAGCCCCTTTCGGAATATTTGATCAACTCAATCTTACAGATGTCTATCAGGTGATTCTTTCATTTCTTCACATTTAAAATTGAAATCGTGTTCTTCACGTCCAAAACAGATTCCCATATTTTCATGGAAAGTAACCTGATCAAGATTAACTTTGCGTTCGACTATAGCATCTTCAGTTTTCATGTATTTTATTTTATCGCCTTTAACGTTGGCAACAGTTACCCCATTAATGCCTTTCATCAAAAGTCGAACAGCTGCTGAGCCAATTTCCAGGCCAAAATTAACATCGTAGGCTGAAGACTCACCGCTTCTAACCAGATGGCCGGGAACGATAGTACGGATTTCTGGCTCTTCATAAATGTCCTTAACAAACATTCCGGCTTCTTTCATTTTTTTCTGAATAGCATCATCCTGAGAAAGTCTCTCTTCTAGTTTTTGGCGGACATAACTACCAGCACCAGCTAGTTTTTTGTGGCCAAAAGCATCTGTACCGGCTGATTCATCAACAATTTCTGAACCGCTAGCATCTTTGAGCCCTTCGGCTACTACTATCAGATAGATTCCAGCAGAGACATCGGAATGTTGAATTCTATCAAAATATCTTTCTTTCATATGTTCATAAACAATATCAAAATCAACTGCAATTTCAGGAATTAGGATAGCATCGGCTTCAGCTGCAATTCCACCACGAAAGGCAGTATGCCCAGCATAACGGCCAAACACCTCAACTATAATTATACGATTATGAGTACGGCCGGTAGTCTTGATATCTCGTGAAAATTTTGCAATTCTACTGACTGTAGAATCTCCGCCAACAGAATAGGTCTGCAGATCAAGATCCATAGTTTTGGGAGCATGCACACAGTTGATCCCATTTTCCACTAGGTCAACTACCACACTACCAGTATCATCACCACCACAAATTACAAGCCCTTCGATCCCAAATTTATTGAGTCCTTCTTTAATACGATCATATTTATTAGGATCCTTTATCTTATCAATTTTCACCCGGGAGTGTCCGGCTTCTGAGCCAGCCAGACCAACTTCCATCGATGTCATTCTGGCCTCAGTCAATTCTACCAGTTCATCAAAATCATTCAAGTTGTATAATCCGGCATATCCATTGGGAATGACATAGCTAGAAGCATCATTCCGGATGGCTGTATGGGCTACACCTTTAATAATGGCATTAAGTCCCGCACAATCTCCACCGCTTGTGATAATTCCGATTTTTTCCATGTTTTTTTCTCCTTTTGATTTAAACTTTCTATCAATGAAAATTAAAATAAATTTTTGAAATCTGAAAACTTCTTATTTAACCCCACCTATATTCCTGAGATAAATTCAGAGAAAGATAATATTTTTTTCAATGTATTACGGAATGCCGCTAAACATAATCCCGGAATATATAAGTGGAAAAAAACCCCAGTTTATTCTCCTGTAATAACAAAGAAAGGTTTGCCTTGAAAATCTTTATAGCGTGGTCGTAATCGATCAGTATTATAGAATTTTTCTACATTAACCTTCTTGTCTGAAGTAGAGACTACATCTACCGGGATATCGCCATAATTACCATTTTTCAGATTGACAAGTCG
>DATGCI010000161.1:0-2036 GCA_035312185.1 bacterium | reverse complement strand
GGTGTGCCGCCTTTATCCGGATTTGGTGGTAAATGGATGCTCTATACAGCCTTAATTGAAAAGGGCTGGTATTTGCAAGCCGGTCTCGCCTTTTTCGCTGGTGCTGTAGCTTTTCTCTATTTATTTCGTCTTATCCATTCTATTTTTCTGGGACAGCTCAAGCCAGAGCATCGCAATATTAAAGAATCACCAATCTGGTACCATATTCCATCCTATATTTTTATTGGTGGGATCATGGCTATTTCGGCTTTTCCAAATATAATTCTAAAACCTCTTATTCAGGCTGTGTCAGGTTATTTTCCTGCCTCGATCACGCTGGAAAATTATACAGTTATCAGCACCTTAGGCTACTGGAATGGAAATGCTGTTATGCTGGTAACAATGGGAATTTTTATGACCCTTTTAATATTTATGTTAATGCGCATTAGATCAGTTACAAAAGTAGAACAATTCAATATTGTTTATGCTGCTGAAAGACCGGAGAGACCAGTAACAACTCATGTTGCATACAACTTTTTTGCACCCTACAAAAAAGCTCTGGGATTTTTAGATCGTTCCCGGGCAGTCCGATTTTGGGATAATATTTCGCAATGGTCTCATACTCTGGCAGCAGCCTTCAATAATATTTACACAGGGAATGCTCAGACTTATGCCCTGCATATCTTTATGTTGATTGTGATCCTTTATCTGATAATAGGAGTACATTAATGGAATACAGCCTATTGACTGCCATCGGTTATGCTATCCTTTCTCTAGCGGCCATTACAATTTATGGAATAACTTTGAATGGCCTTGTAATCAAGATAGTTGCTCGTGTTCATGGACGTTTTGGTCCGCCGGTCTGGCAGAGATTTATTGATATTATTAAAAATTATGCTCGCCGTCGTTCAGTCGCTCATGGAGTTATGTTTTTCCTTAGTCCTATATTTCGTTTAGCTGGTGGTATTGGAACCTATTTATTCATCCCGGCTATTTTGGGCTCAGCTGTTTTTGCTAATTTTAGTTTTTCCGGTGATGTTTTACTGGTTATGTATTTTATTTTTTTCGGCCAGCTCGGTATGGCCCTTGGTGCTGGAGAAAGTGGGCATCCCTATAGTCCAATGGGAGTTGGTCGCGGATTATCCCAGATGACATCTTTTGAATTGCCTTTTGCAATTTCTATAATTGCCCTGGCCGTTCAATATAATACTCTTTCAATTACTGAAATTGTCATGGCCCAGCAGGGTGGAATCCTGAACTGGACATTGTTCACAAATCCTATGGCTGCTTTGGCCGGTATTCTGGCAATGCTGGGAATGAATATGCATTCGCCTTTTGATGTTGTGATTGCTCCTCAGGAAATTCCAATTGGGCCACCCACAGAATTTCACAGCCAATTCCTCGGTATGTTACAAACAAACCGGGGCCTATTTACTGCGGCCAAGCTTGTTCTCTTTATGAATCTTTATTTTGGTGGTGCAACCAATTTTGTAGAATTAATCATTAAAACCTTCTTTATTTACATGATCAGCGTTGCTGTTGGTGTTGCTTTTCCCCGTTTTAGAACGGAACAATCGATACGATTTTTCCTGAAAGTGCCTTTGATAATTGCACTTGGCGCGCTATTATTTGTGAGTTTAACCTAATAAAAAGTAAGTGGAGTATAAATTGGCTGATAAGAAAGATGAAAGATTACCAAATGCAGATCTGCCTCAGCATGAACAGGGTCTCTTTTGCGATAAAAGGCCTCAAAGCTATAAACCATTAAACAAATATGTAGAGAAATTTTTGAATTGGGCTCGGGCTAATTCGCTCTGGATTCTGGGATTTGGTACAGGGTGTGGTGCTGTGGAATTGCGTCCTTTGATGACAGCCCGTTTTGATATGTACCGCTATGGAATCGCTGCCCGGCCTACTCCGCGACAATCTGGAGTTTTCATAATTGGCGGATATTTGTCAGTGAAGACATTAAAACGGGTGGTGCGCAGCTATGAACAGATGCAGGGGCCAAAGTTCGTAATTGGCCTTGGTAGCTGCACAATCAATGGTGGTATGTA
>DATGCI010000160.1:0-13114 GCA_035312185.1 bacterium | reverse complement strand
TATAAATTATATAGCAGCCGGTCAGAAAAAATTATTTGAAAATGGTTTATTCACAGGCTATGTGGGCTACCATCAGCAAAATATGGATGAAAAAAAGTGGGTGCACAATAGAATGCCCTATCGCGGAATTCCTTTTCTTCTAGCTGATAGTTCTACAGGGGGAATGGAGTTGAATGGAATTCATTGGCAATTGGGTTATAGTCACAAACTGAGAGGGGATAAATTATATCTTGGCAGTTCACTTTTCTATAATGTTGATGAAGAGCATAAGACCGTTTTCCCCAAGCCGATCAACAAACATCGGGATATTGCATTCACAACCGGAGTAGGATCCAGAATAAATTCTAATATCAATTTAGGATTGAGTGCGACCTATTTTGATTTTCAGGAAATTATGGAAACCTCAAAATATAGCCTGGAACAGGATAAAACACCTATATTTTTCAATATCCGCGGTCTTGATAATCCAATTATTTCCAGAGGGCAAACTTCAGAAGAACGCCAAATTGATCTTACTGGTTATCGGCTAACCTTTGATAGTGAGGTTTATGATCTACTCTCTGAACAAATCACATTGTTGGCTGGTGTTGAACAGGCTAAGGCTGAGGCAGTTGACGGCGGCGCTTATCCTGTCCCTCAGGGAAGCTGGTCATCAAATCGTTATTTTTATTCAGTACGAATGGCCTTTTCAGTTTTTAGAACGACAAGTCTGGAATTATTTAGCAAAGGACAGATTAATGATCAAACCGCCGATCATCCTGATATTGATGTAGAAATTTATGAATATCATCGCGAACAAATTTTAGCAGGTCTAGCCTGGCAAATACCTGTAGGTAGCCTGTTTGCGATTAAACCTTCAGTTTATGGGAGTTCCCAATATTTGAAAAGAGCGGACAAGTTTAATGGTATTCTAGATTATTATCCTGCCACAATATATGGCGGGTCGCTTGAATTGCGTTTTTTTCAGTACAAAGGAGTTTCTACTAATCTGGAAATGGGATCCAGCTTTCTGGAAATTGGTGATACTGAAATGTTCGCAGATAGAATAGGCTGGTATTATAACCAGATTACAGCCAAAGAATCTGAATACTATCAATCCAATAAATTAAAACCCTGGGTTTCTGCAAAAATTAAATGGAAACACAGCCCAAAAGTAGATTTTGTTCTTAATATCCAATATGAACAAATTATTCCAGATAGTCATTATTTTGAAAATAGCAGGCGATCTCGCCTGAAAGTAGATTTTAGTGTAGAATATTAATCAAGGAAATGAGATTAAAAAAAAGGTAAAAGGAATGCAAAAAAGATTCACAACTTTCCTGGTAGTATTAGCAATATTTTTGACCAGCCTGACCGGACAGATTACAATCATTGAACCCAATCAGGATCAACACAATAGTTTTGCTATTGTTGTTGACAATTTGACCTATTCTGAGATCCCAACAGCTGTAAACAATTATAAAAAAGCAGTAGAAGATGATGGTCTGGCCTGCTATACTCTGGTTGTTCAATCTGCTAAGCCATCAGAAATTAGAGAGAAAATCAAATCCCTTTATGAAAAAGAAAGAGCTTTTGAGGGAATTGTGCTGGTTGGTAATATTCCCGTCCCCATGCTACGAGATGCTCAGCATCTGAGTTCGGCTTTCAAAATGGACCAGGAACGATTTTCTATTAAGCGCTCCTCTGTTGCTTCAGACAGATATTATGATGATTTTGATCTGAAATTTGAATTCCTCCAGCAAGACACTTCAAATAGTTCATTATTTTATTATAGCTTATTACCTGAATCGCCGCAATATATAGAAAAAGAAATTTATAGTGCGCGAATTAAGGTCCCTTTAAAAGGAGAAGAGCGACTGAAGGCTCTTGAAAAATATCTAAACCGGGTCGCAAAACAAAAACAGGAAGTCCAAACAATCAATGAAATGTTGACTTATACTGGCCATGGCTATTACTCAGAATCTTTGACAGCCTGGGAATGGGAACTGTTGAGTTTGCGGGAACAATTTCCTCAGCTCTACCAGCCCGAGAATATGATTAAAAATCTGAATCATGTTTCCAGTTCTCATATGAAAAAGATCATTTTAACAGAAATTCAGAGACCAGAACTGGATATTGTGCTTTTTCATGCTCATGGAGCTGATGATGCCCAATATTTAAACGGCTACCCTCCTGCTGAAAACATTAATCAGAATATCAGCAGTATCAAGCGATATTTAAGAAGCCGATTGAGACGAGCCAAACGCTGGGGTCATGATCCAAAGGAAGCCAAAGAATACTTTATGAATAAATATAATTTACCGGAAAAATGGTTTGAAGGTGCCTTTGTAGATTCCATGGTTCAAGCCGATTCACTATACAGCGCTTCTCTGGATATTTATCCTGCTGATCTGAAGAATGTTGAACCTGAGGCTGAATTTATTATGTTTGATGAATGCTATAATGGGCAATTTACAAAAATTCCTTACATTGCTGGTGAGTATGTATTTAGTGAAGGTAATACGATTGTCGCTGCTGGTAATACTGTTAATGTCAAGCAGGATATCTGGGCTAATGAATTACTTGGTATGCTCAATCTTGGTTTAAGAGCCGGGGAGTGGCATAAAACCAGAAATTATCTTGAATCCCATCTGATTGGTGATCCGACTTTTCATTTTAAAGATCGAGTGCCTGCTGATCTAGTAAAAGATCTATATGCCAATAAGGGCTGGTGGAGCAGTAAAAATTGGAATGACTTATTGGATAATCAGGATCCTGCTTTGCGTTCTTTAGCAGTTTATCAATTGTACAAGCAGAAGAAAAGCAGATTTGTGCCTGAATTGGTCAAAATATATTATTCTGATAATTCCTTCAATGTTCGGATGGAAGCTTTGAAATGTCTGGCAGCGTCACGGTCCAGTCAATTTGAAGAGATTCTAAAAGATGCCTCTCGCGATCCTTCTGAAATGATTCGTAGAAAAACTATGGTTTGGATGGGAAAAGTTGGTCGCCAGGAATATCTACCCTATCTTGCGAATCGAGTTTTTATGGATCATTCTGATCGTGTATCACGGCATGCAAAAGAATCTATGGGCTTCATCGATATTGAAAAAGCTAGTCTGGTGACTACTCGGGTTCTAGATAATATGCCATCAACAGCTGATAAGGAAGGTCTTGGAGACAGAATATTAAGAAGTTTTAAAAATACTGAAGAATGGCTTTATGATGAACTTCTACCGACTATGAAAAGTGATACTATGGAAGTCAAAGAAAAAATCGGTGCTGCGCGAACATTTCGTAATTACACTTTTCATGACGCAGTTGATGATCTAGCTGGTTTAATGCTGGACTCATCTCAGGATTTAAAATTTAGGATAAAAATCGCTGAGGCTCTGGGTTGGTTTACTTATTCTATCAATAGAGAACAGATAGTTGCAGCCTGTGATAAAATTCTCCAGGGAAAAGATTCACCAGAATCTTTGCGAGCAGAAGCCCTGAAAACAAAAAATAGAATTCAACAGGGACCTAATAATCCAGTAACTCCTTAAATCAATGATAACATATAAATAGAGGTGCACAATGCGAAAGAATTTTCTACACAACAAGACAAAGTTACTAATTCAGGGCGGTATTTTAGCTCTTTTAATCGTACTTTTGTTTCTGGGCTATCGAGGAACACAACTGGAAGCTTACTGTCCATTTGGTGGTTTGCTATCTCTGGGAAGTAAATTATGGCTGGGGTCAATGTCATGTACCATGGGATCACAACAGGTTTTCATGGGACTTGCGCTTGTTCTGGCTGTTATCCTTTTTAGCAAATTATTTTGTGGATATGTTTGTCCTATTGGTACAGTTACTGAATGGCTCAATAAAGTTTATTCCCGTTTCGGAAAATCTCTTGTTCTAAGGGGCATTTGGGATAGAATTTTGAGATCAGGTAAGTATATTCTACTATTTTTTACAGCCTACTTCACAATCTCATCCAGTGAATTGTGGTGTAAGAATTTTGACCCCTACTATGCAGCTGTTAGCGGATTTGATGCTGATGTTGTAGTATGGGCGGGAATATTGACAATATTTGCGGTTATTTTTCTGTCAGTCTTTATTAGATTCTTCTGGTGTAAATATGCCTGTCCTTTAGGGGCTTTAAGTAATATTTTTCAAAATTTCTGGCTGTTTGTACCAATAATTGGTGTTTATGTGATCCTTGCTCTGGTTGGTGTCAAAATCAATATTTTATGGTTAATTCTAGCATTAACACTGATGGGTGCTGCAGTTGAAATTTTCCGTTTTAAATTTTTCTCGATCTCGCCTTTCAATATTAAGGTCAATCATAACAATTGTACCAATTGCGGACTGTGTGATAAAAATTGTCCAGTAGGGATCAATGTTTCTCAATACGAGACTGTAGATCATCCTGACTGTACATTATGTATGGATTGTGTCAAGGGCTGTCCTGAAACTGACGCTATAGAATTAGATAATACAAAATCTAAATCTACCTGGATTCCACCTGTAGCCCTTGTAGTACTTTTCTTTGTTGGAATTTTAATGAGTAACCAGTTCACACTCACAACCCTATCAGAGAGATGGGGCGGATTTGATAATCTTGAAGAGGTCAAAACTTTTGAGATGGCTGGTCTAAAAACTATCCACTGCTGGGGTAGTTCTAAAAGTTTACAAAATCAATTGTCCCGTAAGTCAGGGATCGTGGGACTGGATACCTGGGCTAATCAAAACAAAGCCAAAATTTATTATAATCCGAAGTTAATTGATGAAACAGGTGTAAAAAAAGCTATTTTTAATCCCAGTAAATATCGCATAAGAGAATATTCTCCAGAAGAACAACCAGAAACAGTTACAGTTTATGAAGTACCTGTAGAAGGGCTCTTTGATACAGAAGATAATTACGATTTGATCAGAATGCTGAAAGCGGACGAAGCAGTTTGTGGATTGGCTACTAGCTATGGCGAACCCGTTGTTGCTAAAATTGTATTTAAGACTGGAGAACTTTCACCCGAACAGGTTCTTGAAATAATAGAACAAGATACTTATGTAAAAGAAACTTCCGAAGGTCAGGAAATTGTAGATGTTGAATTTGAACCTACTACTGAAGGTGAGCTCGCAGATACTCTGGCATATTCCACTTTTATACGCGATTATTTTAAGGGCTACAATCGTAAATTCAACAGCTATGATGAAGTCAGTCAGGATAGTATTCGGGTATATGAGATTGGATTACCTGGAGCTGATAATTCCAGTATTAGAAGAAGATTGAGCTATTTGGCCAGTCATCTTTCTTTTAATGACAATATCATAAGAATCAGAACTCTCTACACTGAAAGACCGATCCTGCGAGTTTATTTCAAAAAAGGTAAAGTAGAGCCTCAGGAAATCTATAATAAACTAACATCTCCTAAATTAACTGTAATGTTGAGAGGTGGAGATACGAAAGACTTTCCCAATAACTTTAAGTTTGAAGAACCAACCGAAGTATTTTCCCTTTCACAGGAATAGAATCTGATCGACCATATTAATAAAAAAAAGCAGAGGTGTTTTATCAGCCTCTGCTTTTTTTAGCATTTTATAGCAATTTTCAAAATAACTTACTCTGTAAATATATTAGCGGAAATCCCAATTATAAAGTTTTGCCAATCGCTATTTAAATTTACTCAATTTGATTTTATCTATTGAAAATTGTATTCAAATCCTGATAATCTTTTGCCACGTAGTCAGCTAATTTCAGTTCTTCATAAGAGAAACTGGTCATTAATCCGACAGTAATCATGCCTGCTGCTTTTGCTGATTTTATGCCATTTACAGAATCTTCGACAACTGCAGTTCTATTGGGTTGAACCTGAAGCATGCGAGCCATTTTTTTATAAGGTGCAGGATGGGGTTTGGTGTTTTCTATGTCACAGGCAGTGACTTTGTATTTGAAAAGATCCTCAATTGCTGTATTTTCGAATAGCCAATTTAGATGATGGCTGGAAGCTGATGTGACCAGACCCGTAGCAAAATTATCAATAACGAAATTATAAAAGTCCTTGAATCCCGGAATATAAGTAATCTCCTTCATATTCTCTTGCAGTAGCCGGGAGTTTTTTTCTCGCAATTCATCCAGGTCACCATCAAAATCATATTTTTTAAGAAAGACCTCCCAGAATTCTGTATCAGAAAGACCTTTGAAATCCTGCCAGTCATCATTGGTAATGTAGATTCCATGATCGGCAAAGGCTTCTTCAATTGCCTTTTCATAAAAGGGCTCCGAATTGACTACCACACCATCGAAATCAAAAATTACAGATTCGAGAGGTATAGTAATTTTATCTTTTTTATTGTTGGACATGAAATTGTCTCCGATAATAAAATTTAAAGATTTATTTTATTGGATTTTAGGAACTCTTTCATTGATTGAGGACTGATAAATTGATGGGCTTTTAAGCCTATCTTTTGAGCAGCCGTAATGTTTTCTTCAAGATCATCGATAAAAAGAGCCTGATCTGGTTCAGCATCAGCCTTTTTTAGGGCAAAATGATAGATTTGTTGATCGGGTTTGCTAGAACCCGCTGTAAACGAAAATATAAGATCGTCAAATATGCCCAGCAGATCAGGATATTTTTCTTCAATTGCTTCAATATGCAAAGGGTTTGTATTGCTGAGCAGGAAAGTAGGAGCCTGTTCCTTGACTTTTTCCAAAATTTCAATCGAATAATTATTAATTGTAAAGGGTTTCTTCCAGATCTCTCTCAAATTGTCATGAGTAAGTCTATTATCCAGATTGAAATAATCATGAAGCTGTTTAATATATTCCTCTGTATCAATATGTCCGGTTTCAAAATCTTTCTCCAGTTTGGACTCAGGGAAATCTAGCAAACTCTGCATACTAACCTGTAATTCCCTTGCAAATATCTGAAGGGCTTTCTTTTTATCTACATCTACAAGTACGTTCCCAAGATCAAAAAAAACTGTTGGCTTCATTTTATCCCTTATTAATCAATAAAAATTAAACGATTATACAGATTTAAAAATATATTGATAATTTACAAATTTGATTATTTCAAAATCTATAGAATATAGGTATTAAGGGGATTTCTAAATTTCCCTCAATAGGGCAAATAATAAGTACAATTATCCTGAAAAATCATATCCTGCAGTAAAGATCATATCTTATGTAGTGATTTCAGTTTTCATTTTTAGAAGTGTATTACCGGATCGATCCTTTTGCTGAGGTTTATGGTATTTTTTCAGTTTTTTCAATTTTGTGTTTTCCATCATTTTGAGATGCCTTAGCATTTCCAGAACCATGGATGCAGCTGCTTCTTCGTCACCACTTAGTACCTTAACGGCGATACCAACGTAATTACCACCTTTTGTTTTAACCCCCACTAATTGCAAACCATTTTTATTAGAGCGGGCAATACCATTGCCATTCAAAATTTTGGTGAAATCGAAATTGAATGTGGATGTCGAATAAACATTTTCATTTTGCTTTGTTAAAATATCGGTAACTCGTTGAAGATATTCATCATCCCGTTTGATAAAGTTAGAATAGATCTTAGAAATATCTTTCAAAGATAGGGAAAAGGAAGGAATGCCATTGTCATCTACTTCCCGGTAAATTTTATCAGTATCGGCGTATTTTTTCATTGTCTCCAAATATTTGGTTTGTACTGGATGATTAAAAGAGTTGTAAGAACCAGTAGAGTCTTCAATTTTTTTCTCAAGTGCTAACATACCGGTATGAACTCCGGAAGACGAATTATGAAGGTGGGTAGGACGTTTACCCTGAATAATCAGCCGCTCATAGGAAGAGTTATCTTCAGGCTTTTGCTCGGGGCATAGAAGATCAGAAGGTGACATGTCCATCTTTCTGAGTAATTTTTCAATTTTTTGAGTAAATTTATCTTCACCTTTATGCAGGGAAGTCATGAGCGCCAGATCTTCATCAGAAAGAGCGAACTCTTTATCTACTTTTTCTTCAAGCATAGTGACAGTGCGCAGAGGATCAGCAATCTGGTTCATAAAAGCCGGAAAATTTTCTTCCCCTGCAGAAAAAATAACATCACCACTGGCATCGACTGCAACAGCATTGGCTACATGACAATTTTCTGCTACTTTGCCTCTGTATTTTGTTGTAATAAGTTTCATTGACTATAACTCCTTATCTATTCATTATTCAATTATATCTACTGTATCTTCAAGAACATTATCGATTCCCTTAATCAGGGAATGAGCTAACAGATAATTCCCAACTGAGAAAAACTCCGGGCTCATTACTCTGTTAAGTGCCAAAATTAAGCGTTTATTTAGATTACCCCCAAAGGAAATCCTTAAATTATTTTTATTTGCAATTTTATAGCAGTTGAGCAAAACCTCCATTCTCTTGGAATAATCTTCTTCGTGATCGGCTTTGCTGAGCTGATTTGTATCTAGTTCGACTTCAGCGCATTTTAATTTGTAAGCTTGTTTCAATTGTTTAATTTCTGGTTTGATCCTTGGAATGATTGGGATTTTTCCTTTATTATCAGAATTGATTATTTTACCTATAGTTTTAGAAGGTAACTCTACAATATCATTGTCATTATCCTCATTAATAATGGTGACCACGTTGGGAGAAAGGTCTGCTACTTTTTTGAATTGTTCTGGATCAGGATTGATCCGAATATTAATGCGGCTGTTGGTTAATTTCCGCAAAGTTGAAATTTCTGAAAATAAAGGTATATCAGCTCGATAGGTGAAACTAATTCCTCCAGTAAAGGAACTATCTACATAACTAAGAAAATTTAGAGGATTGATAACGGATATATCGAGTTTACGCCACAAAGAAATAAAAGGATCAAGATTTAATTCTAAATATGACATGTTATTTTCCTTTCATTGAACTATTTCTGATGCAAAACAAACTTCAGTTTTATCAAAATGATTGGATTTGATAAATTTTTTAAGCGTCTCAAGGGTGTTTGAATTAGCCTGTGCGATCGCAATAGCACGACCATTTCGTTGGGCAATTATAAGCGCCTCTTCCAAGTTGGCTCTGACGGAATCGATCTTATTTGTCGTGTTTATAAATAGGTTTCTGACTCCTGTGGGAATTTCTTTTTCCCGAGCAATACTATTGGCTCTACTCTCCAGGCAATTTAGATTATCAATGAAGTAAAGCCCCTCTTTTTTTACAAAATCCATCACAGAATACATCAGGTCTCTGGATTTTGTAGCCTTAGACCCCATGTAATTATCCATTCCAAAAGCAAAAGAAAGTTCTTTTCGAGCAAGCATGAGATCATTGGCAACTTGGTTATAATTCATATCTTCAGATAAAAAGTATTCCTCCTTCTTACCTAAAGTGGTATCATTAGCCTCCATTGGCATATGAATAATGACTTCCTTGCCTTCTTTGAATGCTCTATTTTGCGACCATTCCGAATACTGATTTCCAGGAGTAACAGCAATGGTTAAATCAAGGGGGAGACTTAAAATATTTTGAAGAGTAGAATTATCCACATAACCAAAATTGCTGATGATTATTGCTAGACGAGGTGGCTGGGATATCTGGCGTTCTAGATATGAACTGAGTTCCGGCGTTTTACCATTATAAATAAAAAAGATATGAAAAAGTGAGTCAGCGCAAGTATTAATCTGAAATGAAAAACCAGAACCGGAGGGCAAAGTTATCATTTTATGGATCTGGTATTTCGATTTATGAATTGTTTCCTGTAGTTGCAATATAAGCTGCTTATATGAATTTTTCTCTTGATAACTAAATGCTAGTTTGTTGTTACTGTTGTCAGGAATTGATAGATTAATCCTATTGATTCCTGGTAAAGAGATACCTTTTCCAATCAATCTGGTAATTTTCTGACTAATTCGTTGATCCTGCGCTTTTTTGGGAACCCCTTTATAATTCAATAAGAGTAGTAAACAGGCGCTAAGCAGTAATATGAGGAAAATCAGGCCTAATATAAGTCTCTGCTTTTGGAGAGTCTCTACTTTTTTATTGTTGGGTTGTAGATATCTTATGTCACTCATAGTTAGAAAAACTAACTATTCCCACAATCAAAGTAAAGAAATAAGTGGCTGTATAATCAAAAATTATAACCTAATTTTAATGAATTGCTCTTTAGAGTCAAAATATATAAATTCAAACTGTCAATCAGATCATTTCCATAATTCTTTAATTCTTCTATTTCCAATTGATGTTATTCACAAGGATCTGTGGAATATTTTTTTGATCATTCCATAAAATGGATCTATAATGAAACATAGCTTGCACAAGAGCTTTATCAATATTAGTTTGGTATTTAGGATTCAAAGGAAGTTTGGAATATGAATAAAAATTGCAATCCCCAAATATTGCTAATTGAGCAAGACACCTATCTAGAGCAAAATCTTTTACCTGTTTTCCAGAACAGGAAATATTGTGTGCAAAAGGCTGCTACCAGCTCAGAGGCCCTTCAAAAATGTTCTAATAATGATTATGATCTAATTTTGATTAGCGAAGATGCTTTCTCAAATCTTATGGAATTTGTTAAGGATTTAAAGTCAGT
Organism: bacterium; assembly: GCA_035312185.1. Classification (GTDB taxonomy): domain Bacteria; phylum Fidelibacterota; class UBA2242; order UBA2242; family JAFGTP01; genus JAIPHI01. Next base: position 2,588 of record DATGCI010000160.1, on the reverse strand, counting down.
TTCTAGGGCAAAATTTATGATCTTTACTTCCCGCTTAGAAATAAATTCTGCGTTGGAATTTATTGGTGACAAAGCCATACAGATATATGAAGGAAAACCGATTAATAGTGATAAAATCAGTAAAATAGTTAACCAAATTATGAAAAAGGGTTCTTCAACTGGCCAAAAAGAGCTTAAAATTAAAAGACTGGACGGCCTTTTAGAGGCAGCGCGACAGATTAATCATCTTATTCTGAAAGAGAAAAACATAAAAGGAATGATGCGGAAGGCTTCTGAAATATTACTAAAGACGAAAAATTATTCAGGATGTTCTATTTTCCTTATAACAGGTAATGGTTTAGAGAATGTGGCAATTAGTGGTGACTGCTTAATAGGTACAGAAAAATGTGAAAGTTTTAAAGATCAAACCCAACTACCCGGATTCTTCCAGGAGGTGGTTGCCAAACGCACTATGAAAATTCATATCAAAGCTGAAATGTGTGACTGTAATTCAGAGCAAAAAAGTAGTCTAAATCTGGCAATTGTTCCCATGCAAACCAATCAAAAGGTAACAGGCTTCCTTAATATTTGTTATGAACCTAATAAGAGTATTGATGATAAGGAAAGACATCTTTTCCAGGAAGTAGCCGATGATCTTGCTTTTGCAAGAGAAAAAATTCAGACTGAAGATTCCTTAAAAGAAAGCGAAAGATTATATCGATTATTAGCTGAGAATGCCAATGATTTTATTTTACTGCATGATCTGGAAGGCTACATCTTATTTTTTAATCAGGCCGGAATTCAACTGACAGGATTTAGTGAAGAAGAAATTTATAATATGCGTGTCCAGGATTTAATAGCTCCTGAATATCTGAATTCCTTAAAAATACGCAAGAATCAGCGCATAAAAGGAAATCATTCTAACCGTCGCTATGAAATTGAGTTCATTAATAAATATGATGAAAGAATACCTGTTGAAGTAGTCTCCACACCCTTTGAAATGGATGATAATATTCAGGGAATTTTGGTTATAGGCCATGATATTACCGAACACAAGAAAAATCAAAAACATCTTCAATTCGTTCACAATATTTATCGCGATACAATTGAAAATGCTAAAGGAATACCTTACCGTTTGAATTATGGAGACCAAAAATATCAATTTATTGGAGCAGGTGTAAAGGAAGTTTTTGGTATTGAGCCATCTGAGATGAATTTTACCAATATGAAAAAGATGGTCAAGGGAGCCCTTGTTGTTGATCAGCAAGCCCCTGACGATTATAAAAAATATGGTAAAATGTTCCGGAACGGTCAGGTGGATAACTATAATGTTGAATTAAAAATATTGACACCCGATGGAATACAAAAATGGGTTAGTGACAGGTCGGTACCAATAAAAAATGAATCTGGCGATGTAATCGGATCTATGGGTATTATGGAGGACATTACAGAAAGAAAAGAGCTGGAAGAACAACTGCTTCAGAGTCAAAAATTGGAGTCGATTGGGAATCTAGCGGCTGGAGTTGCCCACGATTTTAATAATATGCTGGCTGTGATAAAAGGGCGAACACAGATGGCCCTGTTGGGCAACCGCGATGATGTGGAAATTGAAAAGGATCTAAAAGAAGTCCTGGATGCATCAGAACGAGCAGCCGATTTAACCAAACAAATGCTCCTATTTAGTCGCAAAAAGAGTATGGAGTTTAAGCCAATTAATCTTAATACAGTTATAAGTGAACTCCTTAAAATGTTAAAAAGGTTGATTGGAGAAGATATCTCTGTTATAACAGATTTTGACCCTGATATCTGGACGATTAAGGCTGATAAGGTTAACATGAATCAGGTAATTATGAACATGGCGGTTAATGCTCGGGACGCTATGCCTGAGGGCGGAAATCTTATTATAAAAACTAAAAATATAAGCATTGACAGAAAAGCTGCTCATGAGAAAAAAGGTCTAAAACCTGGTGAGTATGTTCAATTACAAATTGAGGATACCGGGTCCGGGATGAGGCCAGATATTGTTGATAAGATATTTGATCCTTTTTTCACTACCAAGGGAAGAGCCAAAGGTACAGGCATGGGATTGGCTGTGGCCTATGGAATCATAAAAAAGCATAATGGATTTGTTTATGTTGACAGTGAAGTTGGCAGAGGAAGTTGCTTTGAAATATATTTGCCAGCTATAAAAACTCGATCTACCAGATCAAGAAAAAGAAAACCTCGGGTAGATTTTGATGAATTTAAAGGCCAGGGAGAATCCATTTTGGTGGTCGAAGATGAACCAACAGTTCGTAAAACCTTTCGCCATTTTTTGAGTTTTGGTAGCTATCAGGTCGATACTGCTAAAAATAGCCAGCAGGCTCTTGAACTATTTAAAAAAAATCAGGTGAAGTATGATCTGGTCATTTCCGACATTATTTTACCGGACATGAATGGAATTGATCTAGTAGAAAAAATCCGCAATATTAAGCCTGTTAGAATATTATTGGTAAGTGGCTATCCTGAGAATGAATCCAATTTGGAGCGAATAACTACTGAGCATTTACCCTTTATTCAGAAGCCCTTTGATCTCAAAGATCTTCTTGCCAAAGTTAAAAAGATCTTAT
>DATGCI010000159.1:0-3957 GCA_035312185.1 bacterium | reverse complement strand
AAGGTCTCCAGCTTGATAATATTAACAGGTCGTGAGTAATTCAATTTTTGTTCAACTATAAATTTTCAAATTTTCGCCCAATTTGTATTTAATTTTCAAGTGACATAAATTTTACTCTGTTTTTTTAATTAAATGGAATTTTCCGAATGAAATATATTGATAAAATCTACATTTCAAATCAGGCTGTTGATTTAAAATACACCAGTTTGATTTTAGACAATTATCCTGATATTGAGCGGGAAGTCATAACTGATCAGGAATTTAACAATCTGCCTTCCGGCTTAACTGATCCTAAACGTACGCTTTATTTGACTACCAGCCAGGGCGATATTGTAAAGGGTTGCCCAGGAACTGATAAAAGTTATTTATGCTGCCGCTATCAGGTTATCAATCATACGCAAAATTGTCCTCTTAATTGTTCTTACTGCATATTACAATATTATCTTAATCAGCCGGCTACTGTCATTTATGCTGATTTTGATAATATTTTTCGAGAGCTGGATGAAAAATTAAATCGCCAGCCTAACCGCTTTTTCAGAGTTGGCACAGGAGAATTGGGTGATAGTGCAGCTCTTCCCGGCTCTCGCCTCTTTGCCCGGGAATTAATCAAAATATTTTCCGGCCGAAAAAATCTTTTACTGGAATTTAAAACCAAGGTCGATGAAATTGATAATTTTCTGAACATTGAGAGAAAGGGGCCTGTGGTTTTGGCCTGGTCAGTTAATCCTCAGGAAATAATTTCCCGTGAAGAAAGCATGGCTGCTGATCTGGAGGAGCGTTTACAGGCGGCCCGCAAAGCCCAGCAGGCTGGATATTTACTGGCTTTTCATTTTGATCCGATTATGGAATGGGACAACTGGGAACGGATCTATCCACAGGTAGTCGATAAGATCTATTCCTATATTAATCCTGGAAAAATCGCCTGGGTTAGTCTGGGTAGTTTACGTTTTCCTCCTGAGACCAGAGATAAAATTGCTGATAAATACCCCCATTCCAATATAGTTTACAGTGAAATGATCACCGGCCATGATGGTAAAATGCGTTATGTGCGCCCGCTTCGAGTTCCTATTTATAAAAAGGTTTACCAGCGCTTAAAATCTGTAAAGAATCCGCCCTTTATCTATTTTTGTATGGAGAATTCAACAGTTTGGAGACAGGTAATGGGCTTTGCTCCCCAGAATAATGCTGATCTGGATTATATGTTTGCCAGAAGTTTATATAAACGCTTTGATAATGTTGTTGACAGAGAACCGAAATTGAAGCATTATCTTGATGCACCCAATTTAGATGGAAAAGAATTTTGATAGAAGCCTATTCTGATCAACACATTTCTCAATGCACTTCGTAATCCATTAAAATATATTTATCATTCCAGACATTATATAAAGCACTGTCAATAAAGGAATTTTGGTAGATCATTGATTCGCTATGTAGCTCTCTCAAGATAAGTCCCTGATCAGCAATATAATCGTTAATTGTGACTTTGGCCCTTGATTCCGGTATATTGTATCTGGAATAAACACGATAGCAGTCAAAAGAACCGGCTGGCACAGTAATATTGGTATCGGCAACGACTTCTTTTTCTATCAGCCAGGGCGACTGTCGGTAATACCAGCTAGTGCCCATTTTTAATGGATATTTAATTGTGTAAGGAGGGTTTTCTTCAAATCGTAATTCATCATTGGCAGTAATTTTTCCAAGACTGCCACTTTCTTCAGCTATTAATCTTTGCAGATGTTCGGGCATCAACGGTTGATTAAAAGGATTGCTATAATTTGTTGGCTTGGGTAAAAAATAATGATAATAATTTCTATGTGCTATTTGAAATAATCCCGTATCCCGTTCCTGGTAATAATATTCTCCCAGATTGACCAATGTATCTTCCCAGGCTTTTTGTAGTAATTTAATGGTTTCGATGCTATCCTTGAGAGTTTCCCTACTGGCCACTAAAATTGAGATAGAATCAGAACCAGCCACCGTGGTGATAATACTATCACGATTTAAAGAATCGGGATAGTAATCAGACTTAAATTCCCGCCGAAATTCCCATTGATTGCCAGTGGAAAGCGGGTAGGGATATTTATCACCATCAAAGTTTGTGGTGGTATCGCAACCAATCATTATTAGCAGGATTAACGCCCATGAAGTCCAAACCAGCTTCTTCATTGTTTCTCCTTAAAAAAATTTTTAATTTGCCATAAGTAACTCATTTAACAAAAATAACAATGCAATAATTTTATCGATATAAAGTAGAAAAACAAGGGCGTATATAAATTATTTTGCGGTCGCTCCCCTGCCCTTCAATAATCATTCAACCATCCAAATTATCCCTCCATCCAAAAATGATCCTATGAACTTGTGAGGACAAGATAGAGGATAATTTTTTTATATTCTGTTTGCTTTATTTTCTTGTTGGCAAATAGTATCCGGCCTCCCGGGCTGTTCCAGGAAGCCGGTCACCAATTTTTTTCAGGAAAGAAAGGATTATTGAACTGAATCTATATAACCCTCGCTATAATTTTCAGCAATATAGTCGATATCCTTATCGCCACGGCCAGATAGATTAACGAGAATGGTTTGATCCTCAGATAATTTTTCTGCCAGTTTAATGGCGTAAGCGACTGCATGAGCACTTTCCAGAGCCGGAATAATGCCTTCTACACGGGAAAGTTCATAAAAAGCATCAACAGCTTCAATATCATTAATAGTTTCATAATTCACTCTTTTGATATCATGGAGATAGCTATGCTGTGGTCCAACTCCTGGATAATCAAGTCCACTTGCTATGGAGTAAACAGGATTGGGATTGCCTTCCTCGTCTTGAAGCAAGTAACATTTAAATCCATGGATAACGCCTGGTTTTCCTTTGGTAATAGTTGCCGCGTGTTCACCGTTTTTAAAGCTTTTACCCGAGGGCTCAACTCCATAGATTTCAATATTTTCATCTTCAAGAAAAGCAGTAAACAAACCAATAGCATTAGAACCACCTCCAACACAGGCCACCAGATTATCAGGATTTCCACCTGTCATTTCCTCAAATTGAACTTTGGCCTCCTCACCAACAATCTGCTGGAAATCTCGCACCATCATAGGAAAGGGATGGGGGCCAACAACTGAGCCAATGGCGTATAGCTGAGTAACCGGATCCTTGACATAGGCTTCAAAAGCCGCATCAACAGAATCTTTGAGCGTCTTTGTTCCCCGGGAAACAGGTATAACATTTGCTCCCAGGATCTGCATTCTGATCACATTGGGATGTTCCTTTTTTATATCGACTTCGCCCATGTAAATATCACATTCCAGACCAACCAGAGCAGCAGCAGTAGCCAGAGCAACTCCATGCTGACCTGCTCCAGTTTCTGCAATGATCTTTTTCTTACCCATTTTTTTAGCTACAAGAGCCTCACCAAGACAATGATTGATCTTATGGGCACCGGTATGATTGAGGTCCTCGCGTTTGAAATAGATCTGAGCCCCACCAACCTTGTCGGAAAGAGCTTTGGAATGAAAAATCGGACTGGGACGACCAACATAATGTTTGTAAAGATAACGCAATTCCTCTTGAAAATCGGGGTCATCTCTCAATTCCAGATAAGCATCTGTAATTTCATTAATAATGACCTGCAATTTTTCCGGAATATAACTTCCACCATATTCTCCAAAATAACCTTGTTCATCAGGTTGCTGTTTTAACATTTGTTCCTCCTATTAATCGTTTTTTTATTATTAAAAGCAAAAAAGCCGCAACCTCTTCAGGCTGCGGCTTTTATTTTAAATATTTTATCTCAATTAATTATGGTTTCACACCGATAAGCAAACCTGAAAAGGTATATGTAATCCTGTGCTGCCACCATCGCCATGAGTTGATATGTTTCAAATTTGCTTTCATATTGATAATCTAATGTAAAATAATTTCATTTTCAAAATATTTTTAAAATTGTTTTCAACACTGTTTAA
>DATGCI010000158.1:0-4967 GCA_035312185.1 bacterium | reverse complement strand
ACCATTAAATTATTGCTTCTAATCGGATTGGCAGCTGTTTTTATGCTATCCAGCTGTAGTAGAGTTGCAAATGCAGTGGTCGATGGAGCCGTAGGGGGCTTAAGTCGGGCTGCTTCTGAGCGGGCGGCCAATGCCGTTTATAAAAGAATGGCACCAAAAGAAAAACTACCACCACCCGCAACACCGGGTTGGAACCAATTTATGGCTGTACAGGCTCAGGTCGTTTTTGGTTATGCTTTTGCACCAGGCGGGCTCTGGATTTCCCGCCAGGAATATCAGCCTGGAGAATTCACAAAATTCAAAATGTCTGATAATGGCGAGGAATCAGAAGTCATTATCGAAAAGGCTTTTCTCAAGAAACTGGAAAATGGAAATGAATGGTGGCGGGCCAGCTGGCAGGATGGAGAAGAAGTCTGGATCTATGAAGCCCTCTTATCACCAACCGAATCCAGCTTATTAAGATTGCGGGCAAAAGACGCTGATGGCAATGAAGGCGAAGTTCCTGTTACGCAGCAAAATATCTATATGGAACCGACCGAACTTACCGAGGAAAGCATTGAAGGCGCCAAAGTTGGAGAAGAAACCATTTCTACTCCGGCTGGTTCATTTGAAACTGATCATATTCGCTATGTTTCTGGTGGCGGAACACTTGACTGGTGGTTGACTCCTCAGGTTCCCGGTGGAGTAGCAAAATATCAGATGATTGATGAAAATGACGAAACAGCCTGGATGGTGACCCTTGTTGACAAAGGGAACGATGCCACGACTATTCTGGAGTCCTATTAATTAGATTTTAATCGAAGGATCTTTTCAATCAAATTATTGCATAGATAGATTGGAACTTAAACAAATAAGCAGCGGTGGGTTAAACCGCTGCTTATATATTATGGAGGAGGAAAGGCTTCTTTATTTCTTCGTATTAATATTGTCGGTAATTTTTTGAAAAACTTTAATCTTTTTAACAATTATTTTATTTCATTGGCTAAAATCTTCATCTACAAAAAAGCATGAAAAAACAAATTCCATAAAAAACATTGAAATATTTGGCATAAAACCTTACCTTCCTTGCTTTAATAAAAAGTAAGAGGTTTTATGTTATACATCTGGGTAAGTTTTCTTTTATCGCTTGTAATTATGATGCTGATCGCCCGGCGCAATTTATGGTTGGGACTTCTGGCCGGTGCTCTTTTGCTCGGTCTCACCAATATTTCAGTTGCCGAAGTTGCCAGTGTTTTTTGGACGACTGTTTCCGATGCTTCCATTCTCCTGCTAGCCCTTTCTGTAGGATTGATACCATTGATCGGCGCCATTCTGGAGGAATCAGGATTGATTCAGGATTTGGTTGAATCCATACGAATTCGTAGTAAAGTTTTCGTTTCCCTGGCACCGGCTTTCATGGGTATGCTGACAATGCCAGGTGGTGCGCTTCTATCCGCTCCTGTCATCTCCCAGAGTGGAAATGATATTAATGACAGCACCTATGCTGCTATTAATGTCTGGTACCGCCACATTCTGGTAATGGTTTATCCTTTGGCTTCTCTGCTCCCTACAACAAAAATGGCTGGGCTCGATCTTTATACTCAGGTGCTTTATTTATTACCCGCCTTTGTTTTGTTAATTGTGCTGGGATATTTTTTCATTATTAACAATCTTTCGTCAACCCATTTTATGGAAGGCGATTTTAACTTTAAAAAAATAGTCAAACCGTTGCTGATTATTCTATTTGCTCCGATTTTACACATTACTATGATCTCAAGTTTTGATATTTTGTCAGAATTGGCTCTTTTTATCGCTGTCATTATTACCCTGGTAGCTGGTTTTCTCATCAGTGGCACTAGTTTCAAAAAGATTCCGGAATATTCCAAAAAAATGAAAATCTGGAAGTATTTCTTAATTATTATTGGAATGTTTACATTTCTCAACATGTTCAAAGCTTCCGATACATCCCATGCTATTGCTGGCATTGCTTTTTCCAAAACTTTCTTGATTGTTGCAATTGGTTTTTTTCTGGGTTTTGCTACTGGACGTATTCAGGTGCCTGTTTCAATTCTTTTGCCAATCTATGCTGCAAAATATGGTAGTCAGAATATGACTCATTTTGTGTTTACTATAATGTTCTTTTCAGTCTTTATTGGCTATGTTTTCTCGCCAATCCACCCCTGTGTTTCCGTGTCTATCGAATATTTCAATACCAGTTTAAAAGCCTTTTATAAAAAAGTAGCTCTACCAATCTTGTTTTCACTGATTCTGACGCTGACCATTTCTATTATTTTTCTGGGCTAATTAGTCTATAAATTTGGAGTCCTTATGACTATAAAAATAATTATATTTTTGGTAGCCGGTGCTATTGGCGCCTATTTGGGTTACCGTTACGCAAAGAAACGCAATCGGTAATCTGCCCTTTAGTATTAATCATTGGTCAAGGAGAATATCTTTGACCTTTTGATAATCTTTTTCAATTTTAAGGGACAATTTTTCTCGTTTTAAAAATTTTGCCAATCTTTCCGGAACGCTAACTTCAATACCAATCTCTTCTTCTACAACATCTTTGAATTTGGCGGGATGGGCAGTTTCTAAAAATATTCCGCTGGCACCTGGATCTACCTGCATTAAATATTCTTCCAGCGCCCTAAAGCCAACAGCACCATGGGGATCGCAAATATAGCCCCATCTACTAAGCACCTTTTTAATCGTTTGCCGGGTTTCAGTATCATTGTAACTTGCTCCAGAAATATCTTCAAGTATTGCTTCCCGGTCATTATCATAGAAATCCAGAATGCGGGCAAAATTGCTGGGATCGCCTACATCCATAGCATTTGAGATTGTGGCTATGGATTCCCGGGGTTGATATTGTCCGCTTTGCAAATATTCTGGTACAACTTTATTAATATTTGTGGCGGCGATAAATTTTTGGACTGGCAAACCCATTCGTTGGGCAAATAAACCTGCTGTCAAATTACCAAAATTACCACAGGGTACACTAACAATAATATCGGAATCCATGAAATTTTCCAGCTGGGCAAAAGCGCGAAAATAATAAAATATTTGAGGAAGTAATCGGGCAATATTAATAGAATTTGCTGTAGTTAGCTCTATTTTTTGATTTAATTTTTGATCACCGAGCGCTGTTTTGACCAGCTCCTGACAGTCGTCAAAATTGCCCTTCACTTCTATAGCCGTAATATTTTCTCCTAATGTAGCAATCTGTTTTTCCTGAATTTTGCTAATTTTGCCGCAAGGATAGAGCACAAAAACCCTGATGCCGGGCACTTTATAAAAACCATTGGCAACAGCACTGCCCGTATCGCCTGAAGTTGCCACAATAATATTTAATTTGCGGTCTTCTCCACGAATCAGATAGGACATTAAGCGAGCCATGAAACGGGCACCAATATCTTTAAAGGCCAGGGTAGGGCCATGGAAAGTTTCCAGAGTGTGAATATGATCATTGATATTTATAAGGGGAGTGTCAAAATTTAGAGCAGAATTAATGATATTATGAAGTTCATTTTCGTTAATATTATCAATAAAGAGCCGAGCAATTTCAAACCCAATCTCCTGAAGACCTTTCCCCTCCAGACTTTGAATAAAAGCTTCGGATAATTTTGGTATTGAAAGCGGCATATACAGCCCACCATCAGCAGGCATTCCCGTAATAACAGCTTCTTTTAATGTTGCTCGTAAAGATTTATCCTGTGTGCTATAAAATTTCATTTCACTCCTCTTTTATAATTTTAGCGCCTTCTTTATTTACAGCAGAAATCCAAATATTGCTGGATAGATTTTCTTTTTTAAATGCAGCTTGCATGGCAGCCCCAGTTTGTTTTGCTTTTTCCGCTGACTCTGAAAGGGCAAAAACAGTCGGCCCTGATCCAGATAAAGAACAGCCTAAAGCACCATTGGCAACAGCAGCTTGTTTAACTCTTGCAAACCCAGGAATCAGTTTGGAACGCACAGGCTCAATAACTAGGTCCTGCATAGAGCGACCAATTAGGGCATAATCCTCTTGATAAAAGCCGCTGACTAATCCCGCCACATTACCCCACTGCTGAACAGCCAGACTAAGGTCAATTTGTTTGGGTAATATTTTGCGAGCTTCTTCTGTTCGGATTTCAATATGAGGGTAAACCAGAACACAATGCAATTTTTCAGGAACATTAATCGAAATAATATCACTACCCTTGTTATTTCGAACTAAAATAATGCCACCGAATAAAGAGGGAGCAATATTATCAGCATGCGCAGAACCGCAGGCCGCCTTTTCTGCCTTGAGTCCTATTTGCAAAAGGTCCCGGCGAGTAGCAGGATTATCAAAAAGAGTGTTGAGAGCTTTGAGGGCTGCAGCAGCACTGGCCGCACTGGAACCGAGACCGCTGCCCATGGGCATTTTTTTCTCCAATTCGATCTCAATTCCGCAATCCAGATCAAACCTCTCCACAAATTCCAGAGCTGCGACACCAGCCGTATTTTGATTCGCCTGTTTTGGTAATTTTCCCTGATCACCGGTGATTTTCGAAATTGTAACGCCTGGCTTTGCTTTCTGGCCTACAGTCACTACATCGCCAGGTTGCTCTACGGCCATTCCCAAAATGTCAAATCCGCAACCAATATTACCAATCGTGGCCGGAGCAAAAGCTGTGATAGATTGAGACTCGGTCAAAAGATTCTCCTCTTTTTTGCAGAAACTGCGATTTTGAAAATATCGGCCAAAATTCCAGCCGCAGTTACTTGAGCACCTGCTCCAGCACCTTTGATGACAAGTGGATTTCTATAGCGGGAGGTCTGAATTGAGATGATGTTATCGCTGCCTTTCAAGTTATAAAATGGATGAGCTTGACCCACTGTTTTTAATTTAATTCGAGCCTCACCACGATGATAACTGGCTATGTAGCGCAGCACCTTATTTTTTGAATTGGCTTCTTCCACCATTTCTTTAAATTTTTGATCATGTTGGCTTAGTTCCTGAT
>DATGCI010000157.1:0-10465 GCA_035312185.1 bacterium | reverse complement strand
AGGCAGTGATATTAAATATTGTTGCCATATCATTAATATAGCCAATATAATCAAAATTAAGATTACCTGTTATGCTCTTTTCCTCTTCTAGATCATCAGCATTGCGAATAACTCTTTGTCCGCCTTCAAGGCCACAGATATGGAGGTCTTCATCATAGATCTTAGGCGCTTTAAATCCAGTCGCTATACCGGCCCGCAAAGCCATTTCCTTATTGAGATTATATTTGGCATTAATTCTGGGGCTGATAACCGGTTCATCTAATTCTGAATGCTTATCAAGTCGGGCTCCAATAACAATATCAAACTCGTTAATCTGGAGATTGTCCTGCAGAAAAAAACCGGCATTGGTGAAGTTTTTATCAAGATAATAAAGCGGGTTTCTAACAGCATTATCGGTTAATGACTCCTGTCTGTATTGAAAACCTGCTGTTAATTTATGGGAACCGAGTTTATAATGAGACCGAATACCACCTATATGCAATGGATTTTCCGTATTGCCATAGGCTGCCAGGGCAGCGGAACTATCGGGGTTCGATTCTGAACCTAAACCACCATAATAGGAGTCGCGATTCAAGTAGGAAAAAGAATAGAAAATTTTATAATTCCATTTTTGATTTATGTGTTGCTTCCAGCGAACCGTACCACCCCAGCGCCAATGCTCAGGTGATTCAGCTATATTGGCTTCGTGTAGAGGCTTATCAAAATCATTACCGCCTCGACGAAAAGAATGAATTCTATGAACATGGGTTGCAATCTCTGTCTTTGATGTGGGTTGTAAATACCAATTAAAACCCATTGTTTCATTTTGCAGCAAACTTAGTTCACTGAATCCATCACCATTGTAATCATAATGATCTCTATTTCTTGTTGAAGCATAGATGTAAGCACCTGAGTTACCCTTTGAATTTACCATTTCTGTATTGGCACTAACCGAATTGTCATAAGAGCCACCAATATATCTGGTTTGAAAATTAATACTCGTTCTGTTAATAGAGGGTCGTCGTGTTCGAAGATTTACCACGCCGGCAACTGCACCGCCGCCATATAAAGCAGAAGCACCGCCCTTGACAATTTCCAGGCTGGATATCATGTTTGAAGGAAAGTGTTCCAGACCATATACACCTGCCAGACTGCTAATAACAGGATCGCCATCGATCAATATCTGAGAATATTTATTCCCCAGTCCCAGGATTCGCAATTCTGTAAAATTGCAGTTTTGACAGCTATTATCAACGGATACTGAGGGTAAAAATTCAAGAGACTCTGAAAGATTGAGCGCACTTCGTTGTTCGATGGATTGTTTAGATACAACCTGGGTTTTAACAGGAATATCTTTGTAGTGCTGTTTTGAATGGGTTCCGGTGACAACTATGGCTCCCATCTCGACCAGAGTAGGTTTTAGAGGAATATTGAGGTTGGTTGTCTCTCCTTGATTAACAGTGACATTGACCTGTTTCTTTTTATATCCCATCATGGAAATTATCAGCTGATAATTTCCAGGAGCAAGGGCTTTGAAATGAAAACTTCCATTACTATTTGTAACTGTACCAGTTTCACTGTTTTTTATTAAAATATTGGCCCCCACAATCGGAGAACGAGTTCCCTGTTCAAAAACTCTGCCCTTTATATGGCCTTCCTGCAATGTGGGCTTTGCAAAAACAAGTATAATATTTAAAAATAAAATATATAATATAGACCTTGGATTAAACACGAAATAGCTCCTCGTCTTTGTTTTGTTTAATTATCAAATATATAACTGTTTAATTGAATTTGTGTGATAGCAAATTAAGCTGGAGGAGCTCGGGTTTTTTGGAAATTTATATAATGATCTTTGTGAAAATTTTGGTGGGTCAGAAAAATAAAATAGAAAAATACGATAAAAAATGCGAATAGTATGAACACTGAGACAAAATTAGGATTTGTAGTGTGGTGATAGAAGAGGTAGTTATATTTTGAATGTGTATGCTGACTGGAACTTTCTTTTTTTTCTGAGCCTGGAAAGGGATGGCTATGCTCAATGATTTTACCATCTTTTGTAACGTGAACATGGTGAAAAAGGCTGGATGACAGTAAAATTATAAAAAAGAAAACAGTCGTTATTAGAAAAACAATTTTATTTAATTTGTTATGTTTTCTCATCAAATACAGCATTAATTAATAATGATAATAAATATCATTAGTAACTTAAACAAAAGCAATATCTCATTCAAGAAAAAATAAATAATCATAAAATTCACATAATTGGCACACTATCGGGTAAAATTAAATGTTTGCAATGTTTTTTATATAGGATTATGAGAGCAGGAGAATGATTCTGTACGGAAACCCTAAAAGCTTTCTAAATCTGTAGGATTTTATTGTTTGCCCTATAAAAATTTTGTAAAACTAAGTTTGGCGTTTTCGCTATCGAAAAAATTATTGTATATCTAGGTAATTAGCCTATATATTATCGGTAATATTGAGACTAACACCCGGATTCATCCGGGTGGCTGGCAAGCAGCTAAAACAAATAGCCTACTTCAGTAGGCTTCAATCGGATTATAGATTCAACTATAAGATCAAAACACAGTTTTTCTGACATTTGTATTCTCAAGTGCAACTTGGGAAAGATAGGAAAATAGCTGTAATGGATTGTTAGATAAAATTATGAGGAGGGGGTCTTTGCAGCTAAATCCCAGCAATCTCCATCAAAATTATCGCCGAGTCCTTTCTTTTACTGGTTTGATTACATGCTTGGCATCGCGAATAAATAAAAAATTTTATAAAAACTTTGCTTATAACTTAAAATTATATAAAATTATACGGCTTCGTTTGGTTAACTATGATTTTTTATAGAGAAAGGCTAAAATGAAAAATATTACTGCTATCCTAATAACCATATTTTTTCTTCAAATTATTTCCGCTGAAAACATTGATAATAAAAATGTGGAAACGGAACAATTTATTCGAAATTTCCACACCAGAGAAACCTACCTTGAATATCTAAAAAATACAGAGCAGGTTTACAAAAATTATATAAATTCAACTGATTTTGCTGATACTTTAATTATTGAGACCATTACTGAGACTGAAGCTTTTGGTTCAGAAGCCAAACAAAATTTTCTACTATTTGTTAATCATGAACTCTTTGATAGCGACATTGATAGCGCTTTGCAAATTTATAAAAGTGATGTTGAATCAGAGGGCTATGCAATTAAAATTTTAACAGCGACCAATAGCCGCAAGGTAACTGAGTTCAGGGATTTTCTGGAAAAGGAGTGGAATACAAATAATATATCGGGCGCTTTTCTTGTTGGAGATTTGCCAGTGGCCTATTATGAAATGGCCAGTGATTTTGGTGAGGACACTTATGTCAAATTTCCCACGGATCTGTATTTTATGGATCTGGACGGTGAATGGTATGACCGATTGGAAAATGGTGAGAGCGGAGTTTTTGACGATCACCAGGGCTTCCGCACGATAAAACCAGATATCTGGATTGGCCGTCTCTACCCTTCTGTACTAAAGGCTCATAATGATACTGAAAAAGAATTGGTTCTGAGATATTTTGATAAGGTGCATAAATACAGAATAGGAGACCTGCGCCTGAAAGATCAGGCTCTGAACTATATTGATAAAGATTGGGCCGGTTATAATGTAGAAGATATTCAGAAGCTTGCTTACAAAAGGATGACAACCTTCAAACATGGCATAAATACGACCTGTAGTAGAAGTGATTACCGTCAGAAAGTGCAGCAATTATCCGATAATAAATTTGAGTGGATGTATCATGCTGTCCATTCCTGGCATGGTGGGCATATGTTTACCGAAGGTGAAACTTTCACCTCTGATTGGGTCGATATGATCAATGTTCAGGTTTTATTCTATCTGAATTTTAATTGCTCAGGAGCATTGTTCACCGGAGAAGACTGTGTATGCTCCTGGTACGTTATGCAAAAGCCCTATGGTTTGCTCTCAGTAGGTTCTACAAAAACTGGAAGTATGCTTTCTCAGCGTGATTACTATGATTACGTGGGACAGGGTTACAATATTGGCAACTCTTTTCTTCATTGGGGAAAATTACATTTTGAAGATAGTCGCAGCTGGCATTATGGAATGGTCATTCTTGGTGATCCAACTCTGAGGATAAGTAGATTTATGGATAAACAAGGACCTGATTTTTGCTATGCTGAAAAACCACTTAACGGCAAACAGTTTGACAACAAGGTACCTGTTTTCAAATGGACATCCACGGACAGTGCAGAATATTATATTCTCAAAATTCTCAATAATAATGGTAATCCGATAATTACCTCACCACAATTAACTGATACCACTTATAGTTTGACAAAAAGTGAATATCCTTCTTTGTCAAAAAGCTATAGATGGCAGGTCAAGGCCTACAAGAGCAATGATCAATTATATGATTTTACTCAGAAAGAGTCTTTCAGTATATATTATTCCGACCCCGATGATCTCTATCTTTCGAATTTGCAACCTGCTGAATATAGTCAGGATTGGGGAGAATTGAAGTTTGACAAGAGCACAAACGGTAATACAATTCAAATTAATGGGAAAAATTACTACAAAGGTCTGGGTACTCATGCTGATAGCCGGATTGTTTATGCCATTGATTCTTTGAGTAATATTTATGATAAATTTTATTCAATAATTGGCCATGATGACGAGTCAGATGGGGAAAATGATGATGGGGTGACTTTCGAAATTGTACTAGACAGCACGTCGGTATTTGGGCCCAGCCGGGTATTTGAAAAAGGAGCCCCAGCTCAGGAGGTAGAGGTTGATCTCAACAATGCTGATTCTTTAATTTTGTTGGTACATGCTGGTGAAAATGAATATAATGATCATGCCGATTGGGCTAATGCTAAACTTATTAAATCTACTAGCCCGGTATTTGATTCAGAGGACTGGCTTGCCCAAAGGAGAGGCTTTGAAATTATGAATAATTATCCCAATCCCTTTAATCCCAAAACAAAAATTAATTATAAAATCTTCCAGGAAGGTTATTATAGAATGGATATTTATAATCTATCAGGACAAAAAGTAACTACTCTAATAGATGAATATAAAACACCTGGCCAATATTCTGCAGTCTGGCATACCCAAAATTCAGGAGGCCTGAGTTTATCGTCGGGAATATATTTTTGCAAATTGCAGTCAAAAAATAAAACTGATGTATTAAAGATGATGTTGGTCAGGTAGATTTAAAATCCGATTTCAACCTGGGCTGTGTGGGCATGGATTCGTTTTTTTGCCAGTTCAATATACTCTTTTTTAGTGTCATAACCGATATATTTTCGAGAGGATTTAAGAGCGGCAAGAGCTGTTGTTCCTGCCCCCATAAAGGGATCAAGGATAATTTCATTTTTAAAAGTATATAATTGGATACAACGATAGGGGAGAGAAACGGGAAAGGGAGCAGGGTGCCCCACCTTTTTTGCCGAATCAGGAGGCATTTTCCATACACTTTTAGTAAATTCTAAAAATTCGTCTTTTGTAATAGTTGAATCTCGATCTTCAGGATTTTTCCTGCTCATAGTCTCTTTACAAAATATAAGAATATATTCATGTTGGTCTCGTAATACAGGATTGGATGGCGATTTCCAGCTACCCCAGGCTGTGCCACCCCCAATCTGTTTATCCCAGATTATTTCTCCTCGCATAAAAAAACCAATTTCAGACATTATTTCTATTATAGAAGCATGAAGAGGTATGTAGGGTTTTCGACCTAGATTGGCGACATTTATACAGGCTCGTCCTCCTGGAACTAATACACGATAAACTTCTTTAAAAACCTTTTGTAAAAGCTGTAAATAGGACTCAAAGGTCAAATTATCATCATATTGCTTGCCAACATTATATGGTGGAGAAGTTACCATTAAATGGATAGAACTTTCCGGCAATTCTTCCATTTTTTCACTGCTTTTATTGAAAATCTTATTAAGATTTTGACCTTCAATATTATTTTCAGTGTATTTTATCTTTTTTTTCTTTATTCTGAGACCATCATATAAAGCCGTCTTATAAAATTTACTTGAGTCATGGTTTTCTCGCTGAGAAACGCCAAAACTGCTAGTTTCAGTGCCTTTGCTGCTCATGTTAAAATTTTACTCCCTATAAATTTTTTCAAAAAATTCATGTCCTATTTCTTCAGGAGAATTGGACAGATTAAGCGATTTAATCAATTTACCAAGATCATAATTTTTAATCATTGCACCAATAAAAACTTGTTCACTTTCAAGATAATATTTAATTATCTCAGATAGTTCTTCAATAGTATCGATGCGCAAATAACCGTCGCCTTCACTATTTTTTGGATTTCGTTTATTTTTATCTGACTTATCTATGATCAAAGGCTCGGGATTTAATGATAAAAACTTTTGAATTATTCCTGATCTTACCGAGCCATCAATTTTATCAAAATAGCCTGGCGCGGGAGGGCAATTTCCTATGACTATATATGGAATTTGATTTGAGCCTTTATGGCTTCTAAATATTGCGCCCTTTCCAATTGCTTTTAATATACTATCTGTTCGATAAATAGAGCCCCTGCCACAATGCTTGTCATAATCTGAAACCATTTCAATCTGATTGCTTTTTGGCTCCCAATTCCAAACAAGGGACATTTTAATTTCAAAAATTAATTTTATTTCTTCTGGTTCATATATTCGGGATGAATTACCTTTCTTGACTACTGCTACATCAGCTTCAGAACGGTTGTTTAAGCCAAGTTTATCGCATATTACAGATCTCTTTGCCTCTAGGTCCCCTTTGTTAATCTTATTTAGTGCTTTGTTTAAAGTGGAACAGGCAAATTTTTCGGTGAAATTTGCAACTGGGGCATTGCGTCCTTGTGGGGTGTTGCTCCTCAATTTGGACCCACAGTGAGGACATTTTTTTAGGTTTGCATTTTTTGAAAGTCGCTTGATAACTATAGCCACAATTTGCACAGCTTATTTCAGCCCAGATAATCGCTCCCGCTTATCAGAAAAAAGTACCAATACTACTAAAAATATAGCAATGAAATCACAGAATCAAAAGAATTATTAGGTATTAAAGTTTGTTGTTTAGATTCGCAAATTTAGATCAAAGATTATTTGAATAAATCACCTTTCAGACGACAACCTTACCTTCAATAACAGTAATTGTTTCGCCACCCAATACAACTCTGTCGTCGGTTAGATTGACTTTCAGTTCTCCGCCTCGGGGTGAAGCCTGGTATGCCATAAATTTATATTTTCTCATCGATTTGGCCCAATAGGGAGCCAGGCAACAGTGAGCCGATCCAGTCACAGGATCTTCACTTATCCCCAGACCAGGAGCAAAAAAGCGAGAAATAAAGTCATATTTGGATGAGCTTGTTTTGCTGGTTACAATTATTCCTCGCGTATTTACCTGCTCCAATTTTTCCATATCCGGATTAAGTTCACGAAGTCGTTCTTCTGATTCGATTTCAACGATGTAATCCAGACGATTTTTACCAGTATAAACCGGATTGACTCCGAGACCATCAATAAGACTTTTTGGAGCCTCTGCTTTTTCTGGTGGTTCAACTGGTAAATTAATATAGATCCATTCTCCACTTTTTTTTGCGGTCAATAATCCACTTTTTGTATGAAAACGGGCTTCATTTTGGGCTTCTAATATACCTGATTCCCACAAAACATGAGCGCTTGCCAGAGTCGCATGTCCGCATAACTCTTCTTCATTCTTGGGTGTAAACCAGCGCAAGTTGAAACCGTCTGATACTTTTTCTACAAAAGCTGTCTCTGACAAATTCATTTCAGTTGCAAAATTTTGTAACCATCTGTCTGGTTTTTTTTCATCCATTATGCAAACAGCGGCTGGGTTACCACTAAAAGGTTTGTTTGTAAATGCATCAACATGAAATATTTGCACAGCTATATCCTCCTTTTTAATTGTTAAATTTTAATCAGGATATCCGACTGTTTGGGCCATAACGATTTTTTGATTATCCTTAAGTTGCATTGTTTTCCTGAGTTTTTCGCGGTCAACCATAGCCCTTACAACGGTGGCTAATCCTTCAGATGCGCAAAATAGATAAACATTTTGGCTAATATATCCTGTATCGCACCAGGAATAATATTTTCTGGCCTGATCTGACATGTCACTGCCCATGCGGGAATAATCAGCAACAAAAACAAGATTAATAGGTGCGTCATCAACAAAGCCCTGAGTTCCAGTTTGATTGCGAATATCTTGGTCAAGAATCTTTTCCAGAGCATTTTTCTCGGCATTGTAAAAATAGGTTCCAGATTTTGCGGCAACATAAATATCAATTTCCTGCCAATCAACTGCTGAAGGTGCTGTTCGCTTTCCCGATTCGGGACGGTTGATGCCAAAAGCAGCCCAAAGCAGATTGGAAAGAGTTTGATTGGATAGATCTTTGGAACTAAAAGAGCGCTGAGTTTTTCTATTATCAAGCGCTTCCATCAAGGCCATTCCGCCTTCTTTCTGAGGGTCTGGTAATTTGATTGTTGAATTGTTGCTGGCAGTTAGTTGAGCACCCATTAAACACATGATGAAACCTAGAAAAATTTGTTTGAACATAATTAAATCTCCTTGTAATAAAATGTAATTATTAACTGGTGGTTTGTCAATATAAGAAAAAATAGCAATCAAAGGCAAACAATCAAAATGAAAAGGCTAACATTTTATTTTTTCAAACCATAATTTCACTAAATTATTAATGCTCAGTTAATAAAAAAGTTCTGAAAAACTCAATAAAAAATCTTTCTCTTTGGGATAATTATCTATAAGCTTTAGGGTTTGACAATAATATGAGGAAAGTAGAATGACTAATAAATTTATTAAAATAAAGGGAGCCAGGGAACATAATCTAAAAGACCTGGATCTAAATATTCCCCGGGAAAAGATGGTTGTGGTTACAGGACCTTCAGGTTCTGGCAAATCATCACTGGCTTTTGATACGATCTACGCCGAAGGACAGCGCCGCTATGTGGAATCCCTTTCCGCCTATGCCCGCCAATTTTTAGGCGTAATGGAGAAGCCGGATCTGGAGTCCATTGAAGGGCTTTCGCCAGCTATATCTATTGAGCAAAAAGCAGCCTCCAAAAACCCACGCTCAACAGTTGGTACAGTGACAGAGATCTATGATTATCTGAGATTGTTATATGCCCGGGTTGGCACTCCCTATTGTTATAATTGTGGCCGTGAAATTCAGCAGCAGACTGTTCAGCAAATTGTGGATTCTATTCTAGAATTGCCAGAAGGTACAAAAATGATGATCATGGCGCCAGTTATTCGCGGAAAAAAGGGCGAGTACAAAGATGTACTGGAGGAAATTCGCAGAGAAGGTTTTATCAGAGCTCGAATCGATGGCGAGATACTGGAGGTTGATCAGGAAATTGACCTGGATAAGCAGAAAAAGCATGATATTGAAGTAGTCGTCGATCGTCTGATTGCCAAATCGTCTATTAAAGAACGGTTGACCGAGTCTGTTGAACTTTCTACACAAATGAGTTCCGGTCTTGTGATTGTATCCACACCTGAAGATGAATACACTTACAGCGAACAGTTTGCTTGCCCTCATTGCCATATTAGCTATGCTGAAATTTCACCCCGCATGTTTTCGTTTAATAGTCCTTACGGGGCTTGCCCGGAGTGTGATGGTTTGGGAACGAAAATGGAAATTGATGAAAGTCTGGTCGTACCTGATGAAAACAAATCTATGTTTGAAGGCGGAATTGTTCCCCTTGGCGAACAACCAAAAGGCGGCTGGCAAAGCTCAGTGCTCAAAGCCGTTCTCCAGCGCTATAATATAGATTTTTTTACACCTTTCAAAAAATATTCCGAAGCAGCCAAGCAGGCTATTTTATATGGCAAAGGCACTCAGAATCTAAATGTAAAAAAACGGGCTGGAAAGATGAAAGGGGATTATGAAACAGATTATGAAGGAGTGATCCCCAATCTAAAAAGACGCTACACCCAGACGAAATCTTCTCGCATTCGTAACTGGATAAAACGTTTTATGAGTGAAAAATCTTGTCCTGTTTGTGATGGCGCCCGTCTAAAACAAGAGGCCCGCGCTGTCAAAATTGACGGACTGGCTATCAACGAAGTTACAGCCAAATCCGTTGCCGATCTCTATGATTTTTTCGAGCAGCTTGAGTTTGATCAAACCGATATGAAAATTGCCGGACCAATTTTAAAAGAATTGCGCGAGAGAACTGGCTTCTTGATCAATGTAGGTGTAGAATATTTGACATTGGACCGATCTGCTGTTACCCTTTCGGGTGGTGAATCTCAAAGAATTCGTCTGGCTACTCAAATAGGCTCCCAGCTGGCTGGTGTTCTCTATATCCTCGATGAACCCAGTATTGGGCTCCATATGCGTGATAATAGCCGATTAATAAAAACTCTCAAAGATTTGCGTGATATTGGCAATACAGTAATTGTGGTGGAACATGATGCCGGAACAATG
>DATGCI010000156.1:0-4536 GCA_035312185.1 bacterium | reverse complement strand
AATCGGAATGGGCTCACTTGCTCTTGCTACAGGTTCTGCTCTCTTCAATTCGTGCCGAAAAAAATTAAAAAAACCAAACATTGTTTTTATAATGAGCGACGATCATGGGGAGCAGGCAATTAGCTGCTACAATGATGAATTGCTGCAAACACCAAATATTGATCGAATAGCCAGAGAAGGGGTTCGCTTTAATAATAGCTTTGTCACCAATTCGATTTGTGCGCCTAGCCGGGCAGTTTTATTAACTGGAAAATACTCCCATCTTAATGGCCTCCGTGATAATCTGGATACTTTTGATAATAGCCAAACAACTTTCCCCAAATTATTACGGCAAAATGGTTACCAAACCGCTATGATCGGCAAATGGCATCTTAAATCGGAACCAACTGGCTTTGATTTCTGGAAAATCCTGAAAGGTCAGGGACAATATTATAATCCAACTTTTCATCAAAAGCAGGGTTCAAAACAATATACAGGATATACAACTGATATAATTACAGACCAGGCCATTGATTTCTTGCAGACTAGAGATAATGAGAAGCCTTTCTGTATGTTAGTTCATCATAAAGCACCACATAGAAATTTCATGCCACCTATCAAATATCTGGATAAATTTGAAGACAAAAAGTTTCCAATTCCCGATACTTTTTTTGATGATTATTCCACCCGGAAAAAGACAGCAGGTGATACTGATATGCGTATAGAAGACATGTATCTATCACTGGACATGAAATTGAATCCTGAAGATTATGGCAAACAAACCGGAACAGGAGGGCTGCGCGAAGTCGCCGATCCTCAAACCTATTATAAAGAAAATTTGACTGAAGAACAATTGCAGGCCTGGAATGCTCATTATGACAAAATCAGCCAGGAATTTGCTGAAGCTGATTTATCAGGTAAAGAGCTTACTAAGTGGAAATATCAACGCTATTTGCGTGATTATGCTGCTTGCTGCCTATCTGTTGATGATAATGTGGGGCGCCTGCTAGATTATCTGGATGATAAGGATTTAACTGATGATACTATAGTGATTTATACATCTGACCAAGGCTTTTATTTAGGTGAACATGGCTGGTATGACAAGCGTTTTATGTATGAAGAGTCTTTGAGTATGCCTCTAGTTATGCGCTATCCCCGGGAAATTGACCCAAAACAGGTCAATGATGAAATTGTTCTCAATCTGGATTTCGCTCCCACTTTTCTGGATTATGCCAATGCAGAAATTCCAAATACAATGCAAGGCCGCTCTTTCCGAACCCTATTGAATGAGAACAATCCAGATTGGCGGGATGCCATGTATTACCATTATTATGAATATCCCCATGGCTGGCACTTTGTTAAACGCCATTATGGAATTCGTACTCACCGCTATAAATTGATTCATTTTTATAACGATGTTGATATCTGGGAACTATATGACTTAAAAAAAGATCCTGATGAACTTAATAATGTTTATAATGATCCTCAGTATTCCGAAATTGTGAAAGAGTTGAAAAATCGTTTAAAAGAACTTCGTATCAAATATCGGGATAATAACTTTGAGACCTGAATGAAAAATTAGGCGGGATGGGAAGAATGGGATGAATGGATGTTTGGACTGATATGTGGATGGAATTTAATGTGTATTTTAGAATATTAATCAATTATTCGGAGAACTTGTGAGATTGCGTAAATATATTTTACCATTATTAATGATAAGTCTTCAGATAGGACTGGGAAAAGTCAGCATTCATGATATTCAATATACGACGCAACCAGGTCAGGAAGGAACCTACCCTTCGAGCTATGCCGATCAAACAGTTACCACTGGCGGCATAGTTACAGGTGTTGGTTTTAATGGCCAGAGCTATTTTATTTCATCATCATCAGGAGGAGAATGGAGTGGCCTTTTTGTTTATGATGACAACTATTCACCGGATATAGGAGATAGCATAATCGTAAAAGGTGAGATCTACGAATATTATGGCCTAAGCGAAATAAAAAATCTAGAATCTTTTGAAATAATTTCCTCAAATAATGAGTTGCCCAAACCAGTTGCCGTTTCTACAAATGATTTATCTTCAGAAAAATATGAGAGTGTGTTGGTGCAAATAGATAGTATGAAAGTGCACAAAACTTACGATGAACAGGGCAACTGGCAAGTCGATGATGGTTCAGGAGAATGTATTATTGGTAATGGATTTTTCAACCTCGAATATTATGGTTTTCCATTACTTGAAAGTTATCGAATTGGAAATTTGCGCGGAATCCTCTCCTATTCATGGGGAACTTTTCGCCTCCATCCCCGCAATATTAGTGATTTTAAATTTGAAGAAAACAGTTATATTCTCTCAATTCCAAATCGTGACTTCTGGGGGCAAGATAGTATTGAAATTCCGATTAATATTTACTCTCCTGATAGCGCAGAGCTAGTTGATTATCAGCTGGACTTAAATTATGATTCAGATTTGGTAAAATACTCAGGCTATAAAAAACAAAGTACACTTTCTGAAAATGGGGAAGTGGTGGCTAATAATTCAGAGAATATAGTTCAATTAAATTATGAAGGGCCGATTAAATTCCAGGGTTCTAATTCATTAATCATGTTAAATTTTTCGTCATTGAATGAGGGGCAATTGGAAATGAATCTGGATCAGGTCTTCATAAATAATAAACACGTCGAATTTTTATCCTCCGGAACAATAAATATTGCCACAAATGAGGAAATTGGTGATACACTCACAATAATTCAGCGGCCTCTACTTAATATTCCTGAGATTGTTACACCAAATCAGACGATGGATATTATTTGCCTGGCAGACAAAAATACTGAAAATTGGGCTGCTCAATTAATTTACAATCAGATTACCCTGGACTTGCCGATAATATCCCAAAGCTATGATGCAAATCTTGACCGCTGGTTTTTGCAGGCTAAAATCCCTGAGCCCGATTTATATGAACTCTACGATTTAAAAATAACTGCCGATGAAAATGTTGATATTACAGAAAATGCTGTGAATATAGTTCCTCAAGAAAAGGATGAATATTATTTCGTTCATATAACTGATCCTCATTTGCCTACCCATGAATTCTATTCTTCTAATCCAGAAGCAGCTCTTGAGGATACCTCGGAAATAACAGATTTACGAGAAGTTATCAAGGATGTAAACATTATCAATCCGGAATTCGTTTTATTAACCGGTGATCTTGTCAATGAGGGTGAATTAGAAGATTTTCAAAATGGAAGAGTTTATACAGAGGCTCAAGATTTACTGGCCGAATTTGATGTCCCAGTTTATCTGGTTGCTGGCAATCATGATCTGGGCGGATGGGTTGATACACCTCCTGTCCAGGGAACAGCACGACGGGATTGGTGGCGCTTTTTTGGCTGGAAATGGCTGCAAAATCCACCTGATAATGGCCTGCAAACCCAAAATTATAGTTTCGATTTTGGCTCGACAAAATATATCGGTATGGAAGCCTATGACAATTATGATGAATATATGTTTGATGTCTATGGGCAAACAAGTTTTACTTCTGCCCAGATTGATTGGTTGACCTCTGAAATTGGTAATAGTTCTTCATACAAAAATATTGTTCTTTTTTATCATTCCGATTTTTCCAGTCAGATCGATCTGCAGAATCTTGGTGCAGATATGGCTTTATCAGGCCATATCCATCGAAATCAAGGTGATCTTGACAGGCCGCCTTACAATCTTACCACAGATAATACGTGTGATAATGACAGAGCCTATCGTGTTATAAAAGTTAAAAATGACCGGCTTGAACCATTGCCAACTTGCTACACTTATCAAAATAGAGAAAATATTAGCATTAAATACGAGCCTCATAATCGTGGAACTGAAGATTCAGTTTCGGTAAATATCACCAACCACCATAATTATAATTTCTCTAATGCAGAAATCAAATTTAAAATGCCTGCTAAATATTCTGAATATAGTGTATCTAATGGTGTCATAACTCAAATTGATCAGTCAGGAGAATTTGATATTTGCTATGTTGATGTAAATCTGCCTGCCAATTCGAGTACTGAAGTTTCAATCAAAGCAGTTGGCAGCAGCGGAATTGATCAGGGTTTTCTTCCTGATTCAAAATTTAGGTGCTATCCAAATCCATTTAATACGGGCACTACAATAGAATTTTCCATCAACCAAAATTCCCCTGTGGAACTTTCCATTTACAATATTCAGGGACAGCTGATTAATAAATTGCTCGATAAGAACATGCACAAAGGCTCTCACTCAATTAAATGGTCTGGATATAATAAGGATCACCAATCAGTAAGTGCCGGAATCTATTTTTGCAAAATTAAAGCCGGTGATTGTCTAGCCAAAAAGCAAATTTTGCTTTTGAAATAATTTGTATCACACTGTTGTGCCAATTTCGTAAAAATTTGATATTGATTATACGTACAATTACCGGATTAAATTCTATTATAGAGCTTTGCAAAATTAATGTCCGAAAGAGAGAAATAAGTTTAAATAAAAATACCGTTACGAAATTCAATCTTGCAATAAGAGATAGGAGTTATTTAAT
>DATGCI010000155.1:0-2777 GCA_035312185.1 bacterium | reverse complement strand
ACATAAGCTATCTCAAATGAGTCGAATAATTTTAATTTTAATTTTGCTATCCAGCTATTCTTTTTCGCTGGATCTATTGCCCAGTATGGGTGGCCAAAGATCAGGTACATCAATATTTAATTTCCTGAAAATTGGTCTGGGAACCCGTACCACAGCCATGGGTAATGCCGGTGTCAATTTGGCCAGTGATGCTTCAGTAATGTACTGGAATCCAGCTGGTGTTGCTCAGGTTGGTAAAACAACAGTTACCCTGGAACAGATTCAGTGGTTCGCAGATATTGATTACAGCTATCTTGGCTATATCCAGAAGGTAAGTAAAAACATTTATCTTGGCTTTAGTAGTGGTGCATTATACACTGATCCTATGGAAGTAACTACTGTTTATCATCCCTATGGCAATGGAGAGTATTTTTCCTACGGTGATATGTTTTTAGGGTTTACATTCTCCCAAAAAATGACTGACCGTTTTTCCTATGGCGCCACTGTAAAATATGTTCAGGAAAATCTTGATGATCAGGTTATGGATGGATTCTTAATGGATCTGGGAACCTATTATTGGACTGGTTTCAAATCCTTAAAATTCTGTGTTTCTCTAGTCAATTTTGGGACTCAATCCCGCCCCGAAGGTACCTACGAAAAACCACTTCAAGAAGGTGGAGTTGAAACTAAAAAACATGCTCTGTTTGCTCCTCCTACTGAATTTAGAATCGGTGCAGCCATGGACGTGATTGATAATCGATTTTCAAAAACTCTTGTTTCTGTACAATTAAACCATCCTGTTGATAATCATGAAAATTTTGTAATTGGCGTCGAAGAGAATCTATTTGATAAATTTTTTCTTCGGACTGGATGGCAGGGCGGAAAAACTCAACGCTCACTGACTCTCGGTGGTGGTATTAATCTCGATATCTGGGATTATGCTTTTCGGGCTGATTATGCCTGGGCGAATTTTGGCGTGTTAGGTGATATTCAAAAATTTCAAATTACAGTAGAGTTCAAATGAAAAAAATTATTTTTACCATTGCAATAACATCAATGTTAATCTTTATAACCTGCGATTTTAATCCCGTTGCTTTGCCTGAAAGCCAGGACTCCAGTTTGACCTTTAATACTGGTGAGACCAAATGGGTCCAACTTAACCCTAGCTGGGAAGGCTTTAATAAACCTCAGGATATAGTCATTGCTCCTGATAAATATATCTACATATCTGATAAGGGCAACAACCGGATCGTCGTATTAAATAAAAGTGGTCAGGAAATTCGACAGGATAATTTTGGAAATGATTTTACTGCCCTATACGATCTGAACGCAATCAATAGTCATCAGGTTGAACCCATGGGACTTGCGATCGACTCCAAATTATCACTTTTCATAACTGATAGCAGTAATATGATCTACTGCTGGAATCAGTATTTAAATTATCTAAAAAATACAAGCGAAAGTCCTGATTCCATAGCAGAATATTTTGTCTATAAAAATGTTGAAACCTCTGAATTAGACACTGTTTATGATCCGGCTTTAACAGAAAATTATAATAACTATGATTATCGTGTTGAAGATATAAAGTTTTCTGCTCTTGAAGATGATAGCATTTACGCACCTCATGTATTTTATGAAAATGAAGCTGGCGCCAATTATGTAGCTGTTACTGCCGCTCCTGACAGTAATTGTATCTATGCAGCCAGTACAAGTGATCAGCGAATACATAAAATCAATATGGTCAGATCTGACTATATAAAATTTGATAACATTACAATCTGGCGTTATCGCGGTGTTGCTGACGGTTACATCGCTACTAATGGGACTGGAGCAGGTACAGTTAATGATCCTACTGGAATGACTATTGATCAGAATAGTGCAGTATATTATACTCAAACTGGCGAAAACTTCGGCTTCCACAAAATTCGGCAAAATTCCGATAATGTTTGGACTTCTATGTTCTCATTGAATGAAGATGAGATTATGGATCTTGATCGCTTTGATGCTCCCCAGGACGTTACTGTAGATGCAGAAGGTAACATTTATGTCCTCAATTCTGGCGATAATGAAATACAACAATTTGATTTCTCCGGCCAATTTGTGCGCAAAGCCGGCTTGAGAGAAGAAACAATTGATACAACAATTATTGATACTGTTTATTCAGAAAGTGATACTTCATTTGTTGAAAAAGATACCATTGTAACTAAGTATCACAATGATATTTTAAATCAGCCTCAGGGCGTTTTCATTGATGACGGTGTTTTATATATTGCCAATACTGGTAATAATTCTATTGTAAGATTTCAACTTTCTACTGATCTTGATGTCAATCTGGAAGAAGATCAGTAAAAATAATCTATTGAATCAGGAGAACCCGTCTAAGGATATTTCTTTGGACGGGTTTTTTTAATTCATTTTCAGCAATTAATTCTAC
Source organism: bacterium (assembly GCA_035312185.1). Lineage (GTDB taxonomy): Bacteria > Fidelibacterota > UBA2242 > UBA2242 > JAFGTP01 > JAIPHI01. Next base: position 364 of record DATGCI010000155.1, on the reverse strand, counting down.
AAAATATATACCGGTGCTCACCTTTTTTCCCCGATCATTTTTCCCATACCAGAGATATTGATGACGGCCTGATTCTATATTTTTATTGATAATGGTTGCTATTTTCTGCCCAACAATATTGTAAACATTGAGTTTTACATTATTCGGATTATGTAATTGGAATTGGATTGTAAGTTGTGAATTAAATGGATTGGGGAAAGTTTTCAGATTTAGTTTATAATTACTTGCTTTTGTTCTTTCAGATTCTATAGTACTCGGCTTATTTAGTACATTATAGAGACTGTCAACATTAATTTCGCTTTCATGGAGATTACCAGAATAGGCAAATCGACCATGAGCAAGATAGTGCAAAGCAATTAATGGC
>DATGCI010000154.1:0-11721 GCA_035312185.1 bacterium | reverse complement strand
TTTTTCGATCCTACTCTTGTAAACAATTTTAGTCCTACTGCTTATCAATCCTTTCAAATAACCAAGAAAATGTTAAGCGATGAAGTTATTGCCTGGATCAAAAGCCTGCCAAAAGTGAAGATCTTCCGAAGTTGTCGCTTTGTTCACGGTATGCCACCCGATTCCGTTGATATTTATCTTTCCTATCAGTCTAAATATGAGTTATTAAACCGCATGCTTGAAATGGAAGAGAAAATCGCTTTTATCGGTCATACCCATATTCAAAAGGTAGTTAAATTCAACAAGAAGGATATGAATATCTCGTTGACCGGATTTCACAATCATAAATTTAAACTCGACGACAAACACAAATATATAATCAATGCTGGTAGTATTGGGCAGCCTCGCAGCTCCAATAAAAAAGCCAAATATGTGATTTACGATCTCGAGGAACAAATTATCACCACCCGATATCTGGACTATGATGTTGACGCAGCCGTCAAAAAGATCAAAGACGCCGGATATCCTGACCGCAATGCTCGAATCTTAAAATCTTGATAATACTTCCCAATTAGCAAATTGGTACAAAATATTTACAAAACTATATAAAAACGAATATTCTCTGCTAGGCAAGCTTATAATTTTTGCAAAGCCTTTCTTTATTTCTCCTTACTCCGTTTTTATTTTTTTTGGAATTTCCTTCATATCTCGCTGGCTCTCCAACTTTCGTGATGAAATTGAATTTTGTAACCCAATTGAGGCAAGAAATACAGTTTCGATTTATCCATTCTCTTGAAAATGTTTAGTTCTTGCAAAAAACTCAACCAGGAAAGATTCAGTAGAATTAACATTGAAGCCATTAAAAACATTCCCAAAAAAATCTTTTGATAAATTCATCATTTTGATAAATTTACAAAGTTGTGTTACAGTAAGTGTGGCAAATTTAACGAGATTCTAGAAAATGAAAGCAATATTCCTTAGAGTTGTGCTGATTCTAGTGGTATTTGGAATTCCTCTATCGGCAGCCTTTGAAGTGCAAATGATCAATCCCAGCAATATCGCCAGTGGCAATATAATCTCAATTTTGCCAGCAGGTCTTAATTTTGCTACTTTGACTGAAGAATATGGCCTTAATTTTAGGGCTAATTATACCAAATTATTTGGTCTGAATGAACTAGCTTACAAAGCCGTAAATCTATCCTGGAATCGTAACCAGAATTATGCTCTAGGGTTCCGTATGTATTCATTTGGCGACAAGTTTTATAATGAAAGCCAGATTTCCGTTGGCTATGCTCACAAGTTTCAGCAAAAGATCACAGTCGCTGTGGGTGTCAATACCTACAACCTATCTATAAAAGATTATTACAGAACCTGGAGTCTGGCGTTGGATGCAGGGAGCATATTTCACCTTCGGGATAATTTGGCGATTAGCCTGCTTTTTCAGAATGTAAACGGCGCTCAATTATGGAAAAATGGCGAACCCTTACCCCGGGTTTTTTGTAGCGGTGTAAAATGGAACCCGATTCCCAAAATTCTTTTGGCTGCAGAAATTTACAAAGATACAATCTATCCGTTTGTTACCCGGTTTGGTTCACAACTTACTTTAGTCAAGAATATAGATGTTCTGGCCGGTATGCAATTCAACCCTGACCGCTATTCCTATGGACTGAGTTTTGAATGGAAAACTTTGGAGGTCAGCGCAGCTTACCGCTCCCACCAAGATCTGGCGCATACAATATATTTTGGATGCAAACTTGCAATCAAATAAAATTTGTCCTTATAATTGGACTTTGTTTAATCAATTTTCTTTATTCGGATGTTTTTTCTGAGGAAATTTTACAGCTGGATGAAAATTCAGATGCCAGTCTTCAGGAAATCATGGAAAATTATCTAAACAATCGCCTAATTTGGACGCAGTGCGGGGAGGAAGATATAAGGCAATTGCCTCTCAATGATGATATTATCGAAGTCCTGGTAGATTTAAAATCAAAAAACATATCGGTAAATAACTGGCAGAAAATGCAGGATGAATCCGGTTTGAATAGTTCGGAAATTAGGGCTGTCAAAATGTTCATTCTGTTTGATCAGAGTACTGATCTTGCCAGTGATTACAAATTCTATAATAAATTCGTCAAAGATTCCACTGGGATGAAATACTTTAGTAATGGCCAAAAGATTCATCTCCAATTTCCTCAAGGTGGTTTTATTGGTGGAGTCACTGATTGGGATAAAGGCGAGAGGGATGTCTGGGATTATTGCAATTTTACTTTGCGATGGCCTATTATTAAAGATGTAATGCAAATATATGCAGGAAGTTACAAGTTTAACTGGGGTTATGGCCTGGTTGTTTCTAGCAGCCTTTTCAATATGCGGCTGCCTAGCCCTTCCCGCAATATTAAAATTGGTTCGCCTGGATTCTATAACACTACCAGTTCAAGCCCGGCTGGCCATTTTTGGGGAACGTCTATTAGTTATGAAAAGAGAAAGTGGCGATTCTATCCATTCTGGTCAAGAAGATACCGGGATGCAACCATTGAAAATGGAATCGTTCAAAGCATTAGCACAACAGGACAACATGTGACAGAAGGACAGATCGAGAGAAGAAATAATTTGCTACAAAACCATTATGGTATGGGAACTGTTTATCAGTTTGGTCACAACAGAGTAGGACTGCTTGGCTATTATACCAATTATTCCAAAAAATATTCTGAAATAGATAGCAGAAATCTGGTTTTGGGTTCGCTTCAGCATCAATTCAAAATACAAGACTGGATTTTTTCAGGCGAATATGCTTTTCGGGATAATGGTGGCCGATCTTGCAAGATAGGTTTGTTGCTTGATCGGAAAAGGATAACAATTGGGGCCGGTTATCGCTATTTGGGCACCGAATATTTCAGCGATATGGGTAGCGCAGGCAGATATTTTTCAGGAGAATTGCAAAACGAGACGGGCCTAAATTTTGGAATAGCTGTAAATATTCCAGGCGGAGTGAAAATGAGTGGTTATGTAGATTTTTTCAGGCGACTGATATCTGTGAAATATGGAAGCCATGCTCCCTATGGAACAGAAACGGTGGTTAGTCTGTATAAATATTTCGAGGACTGCTGTAAATTTTGGTTGAAATATAAACAGATTAATGAAAAGTATTATAGTGATGTTTATTTTCAAAATTTAAAAAAACAGATCAAACTTAAGAATGTATTAATTTTAACCTCACAAATCGAACTTGTATCCCGCCTGGTTTATAATCAGGTTCAGAACAGCGAAATTCAAAGTGGATTTGGGATGAGCAATGCCGTTGAAATAGATATGGATCAAATTACAATTGATGTTGGGACGACCAATTTTTTTACTGACAATTTTAATTCTCGAGTCTATCTATACGAACCGGGGATCCCTTTTCATTTTAATTTGCCAATGTTGTATGGTACAGGGCAAAGATTTTTCTTGACAATTAATTATAGAATTAATGAATTATTTCTATTATATTTTGTAGGCAGTTATGTGGAGCAGAAGCGTGTAAAACAAGCCAATTGGAATCAAAAAACAGTTTTTGAACTGCAATTCGAAGTTAATTTATAGTCTTATGAAAAGAATATATATTTCTATCAAGACCTATCTAGCATTTTTTCTTATTCTTGCTTTCGTGGTCAGCGGGCATAGCACTGTTACAATCATTAATCCGGAAACGTCCCAGTTGATCACAAAGTTGCAAGAGGTATATCTTGATAATACGGCCTATTTTTCTGTTGATGCCTTTGCTAAGAAAAATCAGATTCGTGTCTATGAAAACAATCCTCTTGGCAAAAAAGTTCTCTATTTCCCCAAAAAACACCTCAAAATAACTGCCGGAAGTCCTTATTTAAGTTTTGGTAAACAGATCAAAAAGATGACTAGCTCCGCTCTTTTGGTGGAAGGTCAACTTTATGTTCCGGCCTACTCATTTTTAAGCATTCTAAAAAATGTAGTCTATTCCCAGCTGAGCTATTCTCTGGAAGATTCGGGAGCAAAAAAGCAGATTGTGTTGTCTGGTTCGCCTGCGACAGTGGCAGATCAAGTTAAACCCACACCTTCGAAAGATGTGCCACCCGGGTACGATGTAAAACTGAAAGACATTCATTATCAACACAAAAAGAATGGATTGGTTATCAGAATAGATGTGGATGGACAATGTAGTGCTGAAAATTTATCCGGTTTTTTTAGAAAAGATGAGTGGTTCTATTTGACAGTTTACAAAGGCACTGGCGATCCAGGTAGATTCATAGCCAGCAATCCTGTTGAATCGATTTCTCGGGTAGAAGCTACAAACAAAGGACAGTCAACAATTCTGGGGTTTAAGTTGACCCGCAAATTTGTTGACAAGGATATGTATTTTGATAGTCGAAATGGTCAGATTGTTGTATCACTATTTTTACCTTTGAGTGAAGATATATTGAAAGAGATCAGTCAGCAGTGGGGTGTCAATACAATTGTTCTGGACGCCGGCCATGGTGGAAAAGATCCTGGCACTATAGGAAATGGGAATCTCGGAGTCTATGAGAAAGATATTGTCCTTGATGTCGTTAAAAGGGTTGGCAAAATTCTGGAAGATAGGGGCGATATTAATGTGATTTATACCAGGAAATCTGATACTTTCGTTCCTCTCTGGAAAAGAACTGAAAAAGCAAATAAGGTGAAAGGTGATCTTTTCCTGAGTTTTCATGTTAATGCTTGTGATTCACGGCGAGTCCGAGGCACTGAGATCTATTTATTGCGGCCTGGAAAAGCCAAAGATGCCATTCGGGTGGCCAAAAAAGAGAATGCAGTAATAAAATACGAAAGTAAAGAAGCCCAAAAACGGTATGAGAATTATAAACAAAATATTCTTGCTAATATGATCCATACCGCCAATATGAAAGACAGCGAAAAAATTGCTAAGATTCTCAATGATGCTTATAAATCTGATCTGACTCAGAATAGTCGCGGTGTAAAGCAAGCTGGGTTTATTGTCTTGATTGGTGCCTCTATGCCCAAATTGCTGATTGAAATGGGTTATATTACCAATCGACAGGAAGCAGAAAAGTTGACCAAAGGCTGGTATAGAGAAAAGATTGCTAGATCAACGGCGAAAAGTATTTTGGAATATAAGGAGCAGGTTGAAGCCAGCCTGTGAAAGAACGGCGAGTATAATAGCCTTTGTGTAAATATTTGATATTATTGTCATATAATTTGTAATCATTCAATTAGCAGATTCGGATTGATGTGAGCCTTTCTGACAGATATGCTGACAAAGCCAGATTATTTCAGTACCTTTTATTAATTGTATATAAATCAAGAGACACTTTTGAATTTTGAATCCTTATTAGATAAATTGAAAAAAAAGGGTATTAGACCCGGTTTGTCTAGAACTGTTGCTACTCTTAAAGCTTTGGACAACCCGCAGAATACTTACAAAAACATCCATGTAGCCGGGACAAACGGAAAGGGCACCACAACTGCCTTAATCGCTAATATATTAAAAGAAAGTGGCTTTCGAACCGGTCTTTATACATCGCCAGAATTGCTAGAGTTTAATGACCGTATCAAAGTCGATGGACAAACCATTGAAACTGAATATATAGAATACTTTTTTGGAAGATATGAAGACTTAATTTTTAAAAATGAATTGACACATTTTGAAGCGGTTACTTGTCTAGCTCTTGATTATTTTCGGCATCAAAAGGTCGATTATGCTGTTCTGGAAACCGGCATGGGCGGGCGCTTTGATGCTACTAATGTTGTTTATCCTCAGGTTTTTGCTATTACAAGGATTGGTACTGACCATCAGGAATTTTTAGGAGACACAATTTTGCAAATTGCCCGGGAAAAAGCGGGAATTATCAAAGCAAACAAAAAAGGTGCTGTCGGAAAACAAAATTTTGAGGTTTTGGAACTTTTAAAAGAAGTGAGCCATAATAGAGGAGCAACGCTCTTTTATGCTCCTGATAATATTAATATTTATATTAAAGACATGAATGGTGATAGACAGCTATTGGATATTCAATATGATAATATTAATTTAGACAGAGTTCATTTTAATTTAATCGGTGATTTTCAGATTGACAATTTGCAAACCGCAGTGCAAACAGTGTCTTTGATAGACGAAGTGAATAGGGCTGAAGATATAAGAAAAGGAATTGAAAACACATCTTTAAAAGGCCGGTTTGAATTGATCAATAGGGATCCGTTTGTTTACTATGATGTTGGTCATAATCCGCAGGCAATTCATTCTGTTCTCAATAATTTACATGAAATCTATCCGGAGCACAAAATAAAAGTGGTAATTGCTCTTAAAAAGAGTAAGGATTATAAAAAAATTGGTGACTTGCTAAAACAATCCCATTCAGAAATCTATACTTTCCCTTTAAAGGGTGAAGAATATTATGACAGTGAGATGCTCTATAATTACTGGAGAAATGAATATGCGGATGTTAAAATAAGCAGAATCAGAGATTTGAAGTATATTAAAAATTATAAACATGGAAAGGAGGGTATAATATGGCTGATAATCGGTACGCATGGATTGGCCAGTTATGTTTATGAAATTTTCTAATGAAATCATTATTATAAATTTGATTTATAATAATGATAAAAAAGCAATGTTAAACTAAATTAATTAACATTATGAATTTTTTAAAATCTATAATTTGTAAAGCATTAAGTGGGTAAGTGGGATTGAAGAAAGAAAAAATCAGGTATATTAAAATTATTAAAAATAGTTTGGATATTATTAAAAAATGTTTTAATATTACTGGCAGCTAAATCATTCCTGATTTACCTTTTCTTTTAAAATTTAATACGAAAAATATAGGAATTACAAGAGGAATAAATTATGAGTACTGATTTATCGATTTCAACATTAAAATCGAAAAAGTTAAAAGATCTGACAGAAATTGCTAAGGACATGGGTGTTGAGAACTACAAAGGCAAAAAGAAAAATGAAATCATTCTGAAGATTCTGAAAGCAAAAGCAGAAAAACAGGGCTACATGTTTGGATCTGGAACACTGGAAGTTATGAAGGAAGGCTATGGATTTTTAAGATCGGAAAAATTCAGCTATTTGCAGGGTGCTGATGATATTTATGTTTCCCCCTCGCAGATTAAAAAGTTTGGATTGAAAACCGGGCATAAGGTCTATGGCTTTATTCGGGAACCCAAGAAAAAAGAGAAATATTATGCTCTTTTGCGGGTTGAAGCTGTGAACTTGCTGGAACCGGATAAAATTCCAAATATTACTCCCTTTGAACAATTGACTCCGCTCTACCCAGAGAGCAGGTTGCAAATGGAAACCAATGACAGCAAGAATCTCTCCATGAGGATTATGGATCTTCTTTGTCCAATTGGCAAAGGGCAGAGAGGCCTGATCGTGGCTCAGCCCAAAACCGGTAAAACCATTCTATTGCAACAGATTGCTAACAGTATCACAATCAACCATCCCGAAGTAATTCTGATTGTTCTTCTTATTGATGAGCGTCCTGAAGAGGTTACTGATATGGAGCGCTCAGTTGACGCAGAAGTTGTTAGTTCCACATTTGATGAACCACCGGAACGACAGATTGAAGTAGCTGAAATGGTCCTTGAAAAGGCCAAACGCCTTATTGAGATGGGCTATCATGTAGTTATATTGCTTGATAGTGTAACTCGTCTGGCTCGCGCTCACAATGCTGTTGTTCCCCACAGTGGTAAAATATTAAGTGGTGGAATTGATGCTAATGCTATGCAGATGCCGAAAGGCTTCTTTGGTGCTGCCCGAAATATCGAAGAAGGTGGTAGTTTGACTATTATTGCTACTGCTTTGATCGAAACTGGCAGTCGTATGGATGATGTGATTTTTGAGGAATTCAAGGGAACCGGTAACATGGAAATGGTACTGGATAGAAGACTTAGTGATAAGCGAATTTTCCCTGCTATGCACATCAATAAGACAGGTACCAGAAAAGAAGAACTACTCCTTTCCGCTGCTGAATTGTCACGAATCTGGGTTCTGCGAAAATTGCTTACGGAAATGAATCCTATCGAGGCTATGGAATTTCTGCGTAATAAGATGAAAAAAACCAAGAACAACCGGGAATTTTTGCGAACAATGAACCAGTAATACTAGTTAAGGAAATCGGCACTCGACCAAATGGGTGTCTCTTGAGAGTCGGGGCTCAAATTGTTAGTTCATTATTACAGTTCATTAATCTGCAGATCACTCTTTCAAAAAAAATTAGCAACTTTTATATTCCGTATCTTTGGGAGACCTCAGAGTTACACCTTTAATTTTGAAAGAATTTAAATCTGATCTGATTAAGTAAATTATTTGTTTATTTTATGAATTGGATTACGATTCATCGTCAGGGTAGATTATGTATTAGAATAACAGATTTTTATATATTATCTTAAAAGTATTGCTAAGAAATAGTAGTTCAAATATTATTAAAAATTAGATAATTGGGTTAGTATTTAATATCTTAATTTTTACATGATATCCAGTAAACTCAAACTCAGTTCTAAAAAAATCTATAAAATTGACCTATCATTTTTAAAGTCGTAAAAGGTCTTTCTTTTTAAATCTGCTATAGCAAGTTTATAACTTATAAAGGCCTCCAGGTGAGAAATGTAAGTATTGTTTAACCGATCTCTTTCCAGGGCCAGTTCCTGGCTGCTTATATCACCATTGGCAAATCTTTGTTTGCTAATGTTATAACTTTTTTCGGCCACTTTTACATTTTTTTCCAGTAGTTTCAAATTGTTTAAACTTGTTTTAAGTTCATCAACAGTTGCGATAATATCCTTCTTTACATTAACTTTTTCATTTTGCAGAGCATATTCAGCTTGCCTCAATCGGGAACGGGCGGCTTCTACGCGGGCTTCATTTACGCCCCAATCCCAGACCGGAATAGATAGAGTAAGAGAAACGCCTCGATTTCCGGGGCGATCAGAAAGATTGCGATAAGCACCCTCAAATAGGTCTAGGTAAACGGGATGAAGCATATCAGTTTCTACTCCCTGGAAGTCATAATAACCGGAGATCCTACCAGTTACCTGACCATCCACTTTTCGTCTTTTTATATCAAGTTTTGCCAGCTGTTTATTGATATTCTGTTCCTGAATCTCAAGACGATTTTGTAATCCAAGTCCGACAGCTTTTTCTCTATTGACAAAGACAGTTTCGTATTCCAGGTTGTAATTAAGTGCAACTGAATCAGAGAGCGCAATATTGAGAACCTGTTTAAAATCATTAGCTACCTGTCTCTCACTGGCACGGTTGGTTTCAAAAGTGTTTTGTGCCTGGCCAAGATCAACCTCCATTTGGAGAGCCTGGACTTCTGGAATAACTCCGGCTTTATATTTATTGACAGCAAGATTATAGGCTTCTTGTTGATTGGCAAGAGCCTGATGGGAAATTTTTTTGCGTTCTCTGGATTTTACAAGTTGAAAAAAAGAGCTCGTAATTCTGTATTCCATATCTAATCTGGCCCTATCCAGCTGTTTTTGCTGCCTCTGATAATTTAGTCGAGATTCTTTGAGCGAAGCTTTAAGGCTATTATAGGTGAAAAAGGCTTCTAGAGGTTGAGTAAAACCAATACTGGTGGAAAGTTTGGCGTCAGTTCTACCTCTGTGAAAATCCTGTAAAGTGTACACTCCGCTTTCAATGTAAACATTACCATCAGTTGGTAGAGGTTGACTTATGCGCAGATTGCCTTCATAAATTGATTGCTTTAGATGAGTATAATAGGTTCCCAGACTATCCTGAAATTGCTGAATAGTTTCAGTATAATTAGGAAGTGTAAAATTCAAATCCACATTGGTTCGAAACATATGAGTGGCGGCTTTGAGTTGAAACTCGGCCTGCTTGAGGTCCTCTCGTAGTGTCCGCATTCGATAACTCTGGTTCATGGCCCGCTCTAGACTTTTATCCAGATTAAGTTCATAAACCTCGGCTACTAATGATATTGAAATTATTATAAAAATGCCAATTATTTTGAATACTTGCTTAAGTCCCATATTTCACCCTATGTCTTTTTTATGATTTTTATAATTGAGAATAACCGCATTAGATTAATTACCAAATTTATTCAAAGTGATCAATTTGTATTATTTTCCAAAGATATTTTCCTCTAGGCTTGACTATCTAATGTATCTTGTTAAAATTAGCAAATGTAAAGGTAATCATTAAATATTTATTTTAAAAGCCTATATTTTGAATAATTTTTTAAGAAAGCAGCTTTTTGGCAGGTGATGCTTTTGCAATTTGTTACAGTAGGAAGTTTAGGTTTTCAGTCTATTCATTGATGTTTAGTGAAAATCCCTCTATATTTAAGCAGAGGTACTAATATGAGACATGATGCTGATAATAATGTAGAAATGATCGAGGAGCAGGTTCTTGGCCGGGATGTAAAAGATGAGAATGTTATCGAAGCTATGAAAAGTGTCGATAGGGCTCATTTTGTTGACTCCCGATATCAGCACCTTTCCTATGCTGACCGACCCTTACCAATCGGCCATAATCAGACTATTTCTCAGCCCTATATTGTAGGCTTTATGACAGAAAAATTGGATATTCAAAAAGATCATAAAGTTCTGGAAATTGGCTCTGGATGTGGCTATCAAACTGCAGTTCTATGCAAATTAGCCCAAAAGGTGTTTGCCATTGATATTGTTTCGGAACTGATAGAAAAAGCCCGGAAAAATCTAAAGCAGCTAGATGTTGATAATTATGAATTCAAATGTGGTAATGGGCGAAAAGGTTGGCAGGAAAAAAGTCCCTTTGATCGAATTCTCATTGCAGCTGCTTCTAGTGATTATCCCCAGGATCTGATCGATCAATTGAAAATAGGGGGCAAGATGATAATTCCCCATGGCCATGGATTTGGTCAGAATCTGGTACTCATTACCAAAACAGAACAGGGAATTGATAAAGAGCGAATATTATCGGTGAGATTTGTGCCTCTTGTGGGCGAATGATTGGGCAAATTAAACAGTTAAAAAATATATTATTTTTGATTTTTTTGTGCCTGGGGCTCTTTGGGAGTTTTAGGCGCTTTTTCCAGATAAAAACAACTATCCGGCATATTAATGGTTACAAGCCTGTCCTGTAAAACATCAAGACCTACGGAAAATTCTAGAATTTCATCGCCTTTCGGTGAAGAATATAGCAAATTCTCATTGATTTTGCATTTTAAACTGGTAGTTCGAAATTGCTGAACTTGTAGTTCTTTAATCTTAACATATTCCTGATCAATATCATAATTCAATTCTTGGGCTAATTCGGGAGATATTTCAGAGAAGCGGTCGCAGGTATTCAAAGACATAAGAACTTTTACACTATCGATAGTACCATAAAAATAAGGTGTTTGATAATCCAGATTTTCTGTATTTTTGAAAACCAGCGGAATCTTGCTGGAATTTGGTAAAGGTTGAATTTTATCATCATCGGCAAAGGCCAGAGCACTATTTTTAAAGTCCATTGTGAGCACTGTATTTTTGTAATAATTTCTTCCGATTAAACCTTTGCAATGATATTTTCGCGAGCTACTTTTTAATAGGGAGCAGTGAGTTTCATCATAATCTGTGCCCAAAATACTAATATTTTTAATATAGCCATCTTCCATAAGCATTTCATTATTACCCTGAACAATGGAAACGATGCGAGTCGGGGCAAAGTTGGTCAGGTTGAATTCGTTTTCTTTCAGGATTAGATAAGGCTGGGTAATATCAAGAGCGAGCCAATGGGATTGG
>DATGCI010000153.1:0-10992 GCA_035312185.1 bacterium | reverse complement strand
CTTCTGGTTGGTAATACAATGCGACCTTTTACTGACAAACTCAAAATTTCCCGGGAAAAATTATCCTACATTGTTGATTCAACGGCTGCTCCTATTGCCAATCTTGCACCTATTAGTACTTGGGCGGTATTCAAAATGAGTCTTCTGATTGAGCCTTATGAAATGGCTGGTATTACAGAAAGTCCTTATATCACTTTTTTGAAATCAATCCCCTACAGTTTTTATGGGATTTTTTCACTGCTTCTACTCTATACTCTGGCTATTTTCAAACGCGATTTTGGTTCAATGCTAACAGCAGAAAAACGGGCATTAAACGAAGGTAAGGTTCTTCGTGATGGGGCCAAGCCGCTTATTGATGAGTCCCTACTTGAAGATCAGGACTTTGGCGATAAACCCAGCCATTGGGTTAACGCTATTTTACCAGTCTTTGCTGTTATTATCACAACTATTATTAGTCTTTATATCACTGGAAAAAATAATCTAGGTGTGGCCAACCCTTCTTTACGAAATATTATTGGGAATTCCGATTCTTTCTCAGCTCTGATGTGGGGAGCAGCGATTGGCTGTTTAACAGGTTTACTATTGACTGTCAGCCGTAAAATTTTGTCATTAAAGGATACAATCGAAGCCTGGTTATCAGGAATAAAATCAATGATATTAGCGGTTGTTATTCTAGTTTTAGCCTGGTCCTTAGGTAAAGTTACTCAGGATATGCATACTGCTCAATATATTATAAGCATTACTGAAGATATTATTTCTCCAGTAATTCTTCCTATCAGTATTTTTATTTTATCTTCTCTTGTGTCCTTTAGTACTGGTACAAGCTGGGGCACGATGTCAATTTTCGTTCCTCTTGTTGTTCCCTTAGCACTCTCAATGACAGATTCGATAAATTCGCCTATTTATCTGGCCAGTTTTGCAGCTATCCTCTCGGGATCCACACTTGGTGATCACTGCTCACCAATTTCGGATACAACTATTTTATCTTCAATGGCATCGGGTGCAGATCATATTGACCATGTAAAAACGCAAATTCCTTATGCTATTTTTGCAGGTTTAATTGCTATATTTTTTGGCTTTTTGCCGGCTGGTTTGCAAGTCTATAGCCCAATTACATTACTTTTAGGCTATGGCATTATTTTAATTGTAATTATTTTTTATGGTAAGAAATGGGAAACAATTAGAGAATCTTAATCAATTAGACAGAGGTATTTTTTAATCTTTTCCATTTTCCTTTTTACAAAAAAGAGGATGCCCTGTCCATATCCTGCCTCTTCTACAATTCGCACAAATTTATTTTCCAGAAACTCAAATATCTCATCACTACTGGTGAAATTGGTCGTATCAATATTATTTACAGTGCGAGAAAATGTTTTAACAGCGTTGATCTCATCCTTCAGTGTAACCCGGTTTTCTTTGAATACATAATCAGTTATTCGATCTTCATTGAATTTTTGCTCATTGATCTCAAGCAAACGTTCAATATCAACGGTCAAGTCTTCTAGTTCAATAAGAATAAGATCACAACATCTTTTTAAATTATCACTCATACAAGACTCCCTCCCTATTTTCTTAAATTAATCTATAAAATAAAAAAAGGTGGCACACATTAATGCACCACCTTAATAAATTTAAGAGTCTCGTCTTATTATGTAGTGAGCAAACTTACTTGTTCAAACGGAAAAATACCGGAATTGAAATCCAGACACCAACTTTTCTATCGCGTTGCATAGCAGGTTTAAACTTGGTTCTCTTGATTGCATTAATTGCTGCTTCATTCAAACCTGTATTTGGAATACCTTGATCAACTTCACATTCCTGCACATCACCATTTTTATCTATGAAAGCCCGGATTACTACTTTACCTTCGATACCGGCTTCTCTAGCGATTTCGGGATAAACAATATTCTGCTGGATAGCTCGAAATCCGCCAATTGGTTGTGGAGCCTCATCATAGGCGATGAATCTTCTTCGTCTTCCACTGGATTCATCTTCTTCCGGTGGTGGAGGAGGAGCACTCCACTCGTCTGCTTCGTAATTTTCAAAATCCTGCATATCAAAATCAAAGTCTTCGTTAGCCAGATCTTCGTCTTCAGATTCAACTGGAATTGTGGCTTTGGAAGGCGGTGCGGCAGATTCTATTTTTTGTTCAGTTACTACAGATTCATCCTGTTTTATAAAAGATTTTTTCTGTTTGAGTTGAGATGCTTCTCTTTTAAATTTCGGAAAAGCCAGCAGAAAGCCAATTAAAAACACCAAACTAATGACGAGACTTACTCGCAATATAAATGGATACTTTAATTTTAAACTTACTTCTGGTTTTTTTCTAAGTATCATATATATAATCCCTATGTTGCTGTTCTTGATGAATAATTTATCTTTAGTGCGTCTGCTTTACGGAGCTCCCGGTGAACTTTATCAATGACTTCCATAGGAGTTTTATGGTCTGCTCGCACAGAGACTGTAAGCTGAGGATCGGCAACACGTTTTTTATACATTATATTTCTAATACTGGCTGGCTCTACAATTTTACCATCAATCGAGATCATGCCGGTTTTTGATATCCAAACTTGAGCCACATGAACTCTGGATTCTAATTTCTGGATCTGTTTTGCTTCAGGTAATGTAATCGGAAGACCTTCTGATTTTTTCAATACAGAAGATACCATAAAGAAGAAGATCAACATAAAAATAATATCGGGAAGTGACGCAGTAGGGATATCCGTTTTTCGTTCACTTTTTCTTTTTAATTTCATTATACCCCCTGTTATTGAGCGATAGAAATATTTTTAGCATTAACAGCTTTCAACTTGTCGAGCACGTCTATGTAATCCTGATATTTTGTTTTGGGGTGAGTCTTTAAGGAAAAAATCATTTTAGGCTTATTACTAAGAATCTGTCTCAATTCGCCAGCAAGATTTTGCATATCAACTTCTTTTTCATCTAGAAGGACCCTACCTTTAGGGTCAACCATGACATTGGTAATCTGTTCTTTGTAGATTTCTTTCTCCTGACCTTCTCCAGGCAGAATTATACCAATACCTTTATCCATATTAATAGTCGTTGAGACCATAAAAAATATCAGAATGAGAAAGGAAATATCAGCTAGTGAGCCCTGAGGGACTTCAACATCTTCCCTTTTTTTGTTTTTATCTACTAACATATTTAAGCTCTTTTTTAGTCAATTTTTTCAGTCAATTTGTCCATTAAATTGATAGTATTTTCTTCCATATCAACAATAATTTTATCGACACGGGAGGTAAATAGATTATAGAAAACCTGAGTAATAATACCTACGATCAGACCAAACAGAGTTGTTAAAAGAGCCTGAGAGATACCACCAGCAACAACAGCCGGAGAAATATTATTTGCTGCTTCAATGTCCTGGAAGGCTTTTACCATACCAGCAACTGTTCCAGCAAACCCTAACATAGGTGCAACTGCAATGATCATCGACAGCCAGACCATACCTCTTTCAAGGAAAGCCATTTCAACTGTTCCTGCATCGGAAATTGCTTTTTCAACTGAATTTATACCATATTTAGTTCTTGATAGACCTGCATGGAAAATTTCAGAGACAGCACCAGGTGTGTTTTCACAAACCTCAAGTGCTTTTTGGACGCCGCCTTCTTCTAGAGCCTCATTTACTTTCGGGATAAACTTTTTTGTAGACAGGGAAGATTTTGTAAGTGTGTAAATTCTCTCCAGTACAAGGACTAAAGCGAAAACCAAAAGACCTAAAATTGGCCACATGAAAGGTCCGCCTTCATTAAATAATTCAATCATTTGTGAGTTTCCTCCTTTTTTCACTTTTCAACATTCTCAACTAATAACTTTAAGACCATATAATTTAAATATCAACAATAATTATTACAACAATTATTTTTTATTCAGATTACTATCAATTAAGCGCCGGGCCTCTGACAATTTATCAAGAGCAAAATTAATCCTATAGTCATATTTTTGCACAATTTTATAGTATTGATCATATCCCCAGAAATTTCGGGCGACTTCAGCTTTTATCCGATTCTTGATAAAATCTTTATCAGCATCAATCCTATTTACATCAATGCTATCGCTGATTTCTTTTTTTACCATATTTTTAAATTCTATATATTTTTTATCGGAAATTTGAAAATCCTGGATGAATTGCCGCTGGTCTTCTTTCAGTTCTTGATTTTCAGAAGCGTAGCGTGTACCAAAATTGAATACAAAACGACTCGGATGTCTCAAAACCGTTGCCGTGGTTTCATTCAAATCTAGGGTGTCTTCTACATGATAATCAGGAGTAATTCCTCCTCCGCCATATACAGTCCTTCCACCATCGGTCATATATTTATGCTTATGTAATAGAGTATCGCGCTCATCCATGACAGAATCCCTATTTTCAAAGGCAAAGGTTTCATAATAGTCATTTAAATCACCATTATAAGGCCGTTGAATCAACCTTCCCGATGGAGTGTAATAGCGGGCAACAGTAATTCTAACTGCTGACCCGTCTCTGAGTTTATACTGCCTTTGTACCAATCCCTTGCCAAAGCTTCTCTCACCTACAATTAAACCGCGATCCAGATCTTGAACTGCGCCGGCTATGATTTCACTTGCACTGGCCGAGCCTCTATTAATTAAAACGACAAGAGGTACTTCTTCATAGGGAAAGGCATCATTGGAATAATATTCACTGTTTGTCTCTGATTTTCTGCCCTTTGTGTATACCAATTTTTGATTTCCGGAAATAAAAAAGTCGGCAATTCCGACCGCCTGACCCAGCAGGCCGCCGCTATTATTTCTCAGATCAAAAACAAATTGTCTGGCTCCCTGGCTGTAAAGTTCTTTGAGCGCCTGCCTAACCTCCCTTTCTGAGGTTTCGGCAAATCTATTCAAATAAATATAACCCGTACTATCATTGATCATTATTGATGCGGAAACACTGTAAATTGGGATTTTGTCCCGGACGATAGTAACTTCAAAATCTTTATGGTTCTTACGTTGAATGGTTAGGTCAACTTTGGAGCCCTGGGGGCCTCGCAACTTCTTAAAGACTTCTTCTTGAGTTATGTTATGTGCGGATTCACCATCTATTTCTACAATCTTATCGCCAGCCTGTAAGCCAACTCTTTCAGCGGGAGAATTGGCAATTGGTGAAATCACAGTTATATAGCCATTTAAAATATCAAATTCTATTCCGATGCCTTCAAACTCGCCACGGAACTCTTCCTCTACTTTTTCCAGTTTTTTCTTTTTAATGTAGACTGAATGGGGATCCAGTTCCTCCATAATGCCATTGATCCCGCTGGTAATTATCTTGTCCCAGTCCGGCACTTCGACATAATTGGTATTAATTAAACTTATCACCTGATTTAGTATTTTCAATTTTAGATAGAGCTGATTAGCAGCCCGATAGACTCGAGATGAGAAAATACTTCCCAGAACAAGAAGACCAATTAAAACACTTATAAATATTTTCTTTTTATTCAAGATAATCCTAATTAAATAAATGTTTTACACTTAAACAAATGTTTTCCAGATATTCTTCATCTTTTTTTGTAAATGGGTTCAACTGGTGAGAATCAATATCAATTTGTGCTACGTATTTACCATCATTGAATACAGGAACCACAATCTCTGATTTGACATATAAACTGCATGACAAATAATTATTGAGTTTGCTTACATCGGAAACCACAATGTTTTCCTCTTTTTCAGCACTTTGCCCACAAACACCTTTCCCAAAAGGAATAACTTTATGATCAGTTGGTTCACCAGCAAAAGGGCCAAGCTCCAGAACCTGTTCAGGTTTATTAACAATATAGAACCCTACCCAGTCATAATGCTCTACGTTCTCCTGTAAAAAATCACAAACAGCCTGCAGATTATCTGAGTCTGCTTCATTTTCAGAAAATATTTTTGTGAAATCTGGTTCTGGTAATCTTGCCATTTTCACCTCATCAATTTAACAATAAAAATAATTTCAAGGAGTGGAAATTTAAACAATTCTATCAATAATTTAAAACCTAATGAAATTGGTTTGTTCCCTGATTATTCAAATAACTGTATCTGAATGGATAATTGTATTTTTGGGAATTACTGTGATTCCATCTTTTATTTCATAATAGTCACTTTCTTTATTTTCAGCATTATCCTTATTAACTATTTTAACATTGTCCCCTATGCGGGCGTTCTTATCTATTATAGCATTTTTGATTTGACAATTTTTGCCTATTCCAAGAGGAGGAATATCCTGATTTTGAATTTCATCATAATAATCCGCTCCCATCAGTACCACATTCTCCAGTACAGAACCTTTATCAACATATGATCGCAAACCTACTACAGTATTTTTCAATTCACACTGATTTATCTTGCCACCATCAGCCAGCAATGAGTTAGAAATTTTGGCATTATCAACACGAGAGCCAGGTAGAGAACGAGCTCTTGTATAAATAGGTGCTTCTTCATCATAAAATGAAAAGGGTGGCTTATGGCTAGCCAATTCCAGATTGGATTCAAAGAAAGCCTGGATCGTACCAATATCTTTCCAATATCCACTAAATTTATAGGCAAACACTCGATTGGATTGAATTACCAGAGGAATGATATCATGGCCAAAATCATGCTCGTGAATTGTGTTCAATTTATCTATTAAAATGTCGGTATTAAATAAATAAATTCCCATAGAAGCCAGAAAAGGTTTGTCATCAGGCAGTCCGGGAGATTTCAAGTCTTTTAATTCCTCTTTATCCGGTTTTTCTACAAATTTAATTATTCTACTATTTTCATCTGTTTTTAAAATTCCCAGAGATGTGGCCTCCTCAGCTGTGACCGGTTGCACTGAAATTGATATTTCCGACTTCTTCGAAAGATGAAAATCCCAGAATTTTTTATAATCCATCCGGTAGATATGATCTCCTGAAAGTACCAGTGAAAATTCTGCATTTGCATTGGTAATATAATTTAAATTTTGCCGGACAGCATCAGCAGTCCCCTGATACCAGTCCTTATTTTGGGCTGTTTGCTGGGCTGCCAGAATATCAACGAATCCTCCTGAAAATCTACCTAAATGGTAAGTGTCATAAATATGACGATGAAGAGAATGAGTATTAAATTGGGTTAAAACATATATTTTTTTAACATTACTATTCAGACAACTACTTAAAGTTATATCAATTATCCTGTATTTTCCAGCAATTGGTACTGCTGGCTTTGCTCTATATTTTGTTAATGGATACAAACGTGTTCCTTTCCCACCACCCAGTATAATTGCCAGTAATTGCTCATGAATCATGTTTCCCCCAATTCTCTTTTAATATTTATTTACCGAAATCAACAAATTATTGACGCTCATTTGTCCTTTCATCTTAATACTAAAATATAAAAAATTTCCCAATAAATAAATTGTTTTCTTTCAGTATTTGTAACCGATCTTAGTCTTAATAAAAATAAATAACCCAAGGAAGGCTTATGCTTTTTTTTGAGCTAATATTTTCAATTAGAAGAATTCTATATTTTGTCCCAAAAAATCCATTTATCAGCCCGGCCTTTCTCCCAAAGATTAATCCCGGCAATCTTCTAACCCAACTTTTATTTTCTCAAAAAATAATTCCAATACCACAACTTTTATTATTAATCCAAGATAGTTAACTTTAAGACCCGGAAAGATAGATAAGGGAGGTAAAAATGAGCCAGGTAAAAATAATTGAAGGCGATATAACTCAGCTTGATGTTGATAGCATCGTCAATGCTGCCAACAGCAGTTTGATGGGAGGAGGCGGAGTTGATGGCGCAATTCACCGTGCTGCAGGTCCTGAACTACTTGAAGAATGCAAAGAAATTCGCAGTGAGCAGTTACCACAGGGACTCCCCACCGGTCAGTCCATCATCACAAAAGGTTACAATCTTCCTGCAAAACACGTTATCCATACTGTGGGGCCGGTTTGGCAAGGCGGTGACAATGAAGAAGATGCGCTCCTTGAAGATTGCTACAAAAACAGTTTAAAATTAGCACGAACAAAAGGGCTAGCAAGCATTGCTTTTCCTGCCATTAGTACAGGTGTATATAATTTCCCACCTTGGCGAGCCTGCCACATTGCCTTTCAGTCAGTGAAGGACTTTGTTAGAAAAAAAGATAAGCCTAATGAAATTATTTTTGCTGTAATTGGTGAGAATATTGATATCTATAAAAACCATTACAGTCGATATTTTTAGTCTGTTTATATTTTACACAGAAATTTATAATGCATTTTTTATTTTGGAGAAGATATGAAAGGTTATGTGCAGGTTTATACAGGAGATGGCAAAGGCAAAACAACGGCAGCCCTAGGGCTTTCAATGCGGGCCGCTGGTGCAGGATTAAAAGTCTTTTTTGCTCAATTTGTTAAAGGGCAGACTTACAATGAAATTAAGATTATCAATAATAGCATTCCTAAAATTGAAATACAGCAATATGGCAGAGATTGCTTTATCAAAAAAGATCCTCAGCCGGAAGATATTCAGGTCGCTCGAAAAGGATTTAATGCGGCCCGTAAAAAAATCCAATCCAATCATTATGATTTAATTGTTCTTGATGAGCTTAATATAGCGATCTATTACAAACTTGTCACAGTTGAAGAAGTAATGGATCTGATAAAGGATAAACCTGAAAATTTAGAGATAGTTATTACAGGGCGCAAAGCTCCGCAGGAACTTATCGATGCTGCCGATCTGGTTACTGAAATGAAAGAGATAAAGCACTATTATAAATCCGGAGTTCAAGCCCGCCCGGGTATAGAATTCTAATTAATCGCAACCTGACATTTTGTCTAATTCAGTCAGGCTTAATAATTTTCTACTAGAGCCTATTTCCATTTATAACACGAGACTATCAAAATTTAAATAGATAAAAAAATCTAACCAATCGGGAATTTTTTTCCGGTTTAAAATTTGGCCATGTATTTCTGACATGGCTATCGATCTCCTCGATAGATAAAAATATTAATATTCATCTAATAGATTTATATCTTTTATTTTCATTAATTTATCAACATATTATTTCAATCTGATACAATTCATATTTGTTAATGGTATATATTTTGCAGAACATTATATAGAATTGATTGCCCCCCTCCCCTCTAATATAGATGATAGCCCCTATTTCGCAAGAGATAGGGGCTTCTACTTTCCAACCTTCAAAGCTTTATTTATTATTCAAATATTTATTAACCTGCTGAACGGCTCCAGCTGCATTATCTGAATAATGAACGCCGATTGATTCAGCAAATTCAGCAGTTACTGGCGCTCCACCAACCATTAGGTAGGATTCAACTGCCTCAGCTTTTAATTCTTCAACAATATCTTTCATATTATTCATTGTTGTAGTTAGTAGGGCTGACAATCCAATGATATCCGGCTCTACTTCATGATATTTATCGATAAATTCATCGGACGAAACATTTGTCCCTAGATCAATTACCTCAAAACCAGCACCTTTAAACATTATGCTTACAATATTTTTCCCGATGTCATGCATATCGTCCTTTACAGTGCCAATTAATATTTTTCCTTTTTTCTTGACGCCAGTTTCGGCCAAAAGCGGCTCTAGCATTTCCAGGCCCTTCTGCATTGTGTTGGCAGAAAGCATCACCTCTGGAATAAACATCTCTCCTTTTTGGAATTTATCACCTACAATATTCATTCCGGCTATCATGCCTTCATTCAATATTTTTTCAGGAGAATTATTCTTACTAAGAGCCTCTTCCACGAGATCGAGGATTTCTTCTTCACTGGCATTCAGAACTACATTAGAAATTTTATCAAGCATTTTATCTCCATCACGATTATAAGCCTCAAAATTATTACACATATTGAATTATTCCAAAATATTCTTGGTTCACAATCATGGAAAACACATTAATTTAAATTTTATTTCTTCATACTTGTGGCTATTTCAGACACGAGAAAATTTCAGAGATTGAGATATTTTTAAATAATCACGTTTTATATTTTTGAAATTAACAAAATTTAGTTTATATTTTGGTGTTACGATTAATTAAAATGTGTTACTGATATGGCAAAAGATACTAAAAGATTTGGTGTTTCCCTATCTGCAGATATTCTTAAAAAATTTGATGAAAAAATTCAGAATGAAGGATATGATAATCGTTCTGAGGCGATTCGCGATCTTATCCGCGATTCATTTCTTGAGGACAAAATAGCCGATGATCGCGAAGTGGCCGGAACTCTGACAATTATTTTTGATCATGATGCAGCCGATCTTTCCCGGCAACTTGAAAAAATTCAGCACCACCACTATCAAAAAATCATATCCAAACTTCATATTCATCTCGATAAAACTCATTGCCTGGAAGTCATAGTTTTGAGAGGTAAAAGTAAAAAAATTCAGAATATTGCCAAACAAATAATAAGTCTGCGAGGAGTAAAGCACGGGAAATTGACTTTTTCCTATAGCGGACATCATTAATATAATGGGGGAATCAAAATGATTAAACGTACCATTTATTTTTTACTTGTGACCACTTTACTTTGTGGAACTATTTATGGTTCTACAGCCAAAACCGATACTTTAACGGTTTATAATCTAGACCCTGTTGTAGTTACAGGAAGTAGAATATCTATGTCAAAAAGTGACCTCCCTTCTTCAGTTTCCATTGTATCCCAGCGTCTCATAGATGAACAGAACCATGTGCCCTTGCTTGATCTCGTTTCTCAGAACGTGCCAGGATTATTTGTTACTCAGAGGACCAACATTGGTTACGGAGTTGCCAGCGGTGCAGGTGGCAATATTTCTATTCGTGGTGTTGGCGGCAATCCCACAACTCAAGTGCTTGTTCTCATAGATGGTAGGCCTGATCTGATGGGCCTATTTGGTCATCCACTTGGTGATGCCTACTTTATGCATGATGTTAAAAGAGTTGAAGTTGTTCGCGGTCCGGCTTCGCTCATCTATGGTTCTAATGCAATGGGCGGAGCGATCAATATAATTACCAGTCATGATCA
>DATGCI010000152.1:0-3259 GCA_035312185.1 bacterium | reverse complement strand
AATTCAGACAAAAAGATACTATTTGAAAATGATGGTTTAGTAATGGGATAATTTGATTGGTGAAGACCAGGATAAAATTAATGATGCTTAGAAAATATGAGGCCAGAATAATTTTGAGAATCAAACTATTAGAAGTGGAATAATAGACGGGTTCCAATTTACTATTTAAAGATAAATGTATATTGTGAAAATTTTTAATCACATTTTGCTAATCTTAATACTTCACTGACCAGACTTTTGCCATTTATTTTAGATTTCTTTTGCAATCTATTTGGTCTCAAATAACCGATATGAATCCTGAAAAAGAGCTGTTCTCTAAATTAGATTTGCGCTTTTTGGAGGTAATAATTGGACGCAAAACAAAAAAATACAAGCGACTCAACAAAATTGGATAGACCTTTAAACAATATTTAAATAATTTATCGTTCCGTTTTAGATAACTACATATTAGTGTCAATCTTAGATATTCCGGTTTTGCGCTCCATTCTGCTCGAGCCCAATATATTTTGCTACATTTTTGAAAGATCATGCCTTCACCCTACATTTATGTAAGCCTCTGCAATACTTTTTTTTAATTTTTTATTTGTCAGTGTTTCATAATAAATTTAGTCAAGTTGGATTACTTAAAAAAGGAGTTTCAACCCCATGTCCATTACCCAAAATATAAAAGATATCAGGGAGGAAATCCCTGAGAATGTTCGCATTCTAGCGGCTGCTAAGACTCGAACGGCTGACGAGATTCGGGAAACTGTACAGGCCGGAGTCACTATTATTGGAGAAAACTATATTCAGGAATTGCGAGATCGTTACAATGCCCTGGAAGACCTTAATAAAAATCTAGAATGGCATATGATCGGTCATCTTCAAACAAATAAGATCAATAAAACTTTGCAGTATTGTTCCTGCATTCAGACTGTAGAATCGAAGAAAAAAGCCCGGGCAATTAATAAACGAGTTCCCAAGGCCAACCGGAATTCCATCTCAATTCTGATCGAAGTCAATATTGGGGAAGAAGAGTCAAAATTTGGCATTGATCCTGATTTTGATAAAATTGCGGAATTGGCAAAATATATAGACGATCTAGATCATCTTCATCTAGAAGGCTTAATGACCATAGAACCTTATGGAAAAGATCCGGCTGAAATTCGGCCCTATTTTCAGAAAATGAAGAAATTTTATGATAAATTACAGGGTTTGGAGCTTTCCAACTCTGATATAAAAACATTATCAATGGGTATATCCAATAGCTACAAAATAGCCATAGAAGAAGGTAGTAATATGATTCGCCCCGGAACTGCTATTTATGGTCCGCGGGATTACTCCTGACAATAAGGAAATCAATATGCCAAAAAATATATTTATCGCAGCAACAGGCAAAGATATAGGTAAATCTACAATCTCTTTTGCTCTCATTGACAAGTTCCAGGAAGCCGGTCATAAGGTTGGATTTATGAAGCCGCTTGGCCAGCGCTGGATCGATTCTCCCTGGGGACGCGTAGAAGAAGACGTTGTTCTAATGAAAAAGATCTTTGATCTGGCTGAAGATCCCCGGGATATGAATCCCATTGTAGTAAAAAAGGGATTCACTGAAGAATATCTCTCCAAAATGATTCGCCCTGACCTAAAATCCAAGATAATAAGCGGATATCAGGCTGTATCTGAAAATAAAGATTATGTGATTATAGAAGGCACTGGTCATTCAGGTGTTGGCTCTGTGCTTGACAAATCCAATGCTGAGGTTGCCCGGCTTTTAAATGCTCAAATAGTGCTGGTAGTTGATGGTGGTATTGGCAGTTCCATAGATAAACTCGAGCTCAACCGCACTTTTTTTGAGGCTTCCGGTCTAAAAGTAAGTGGTGTTATTGTCAACAAAGTCCTGGAAAGTAAAGCCTCTAAAGTTGAGCATTATATAAAAAAATATTGTGATAGTAAAAATTTACACTACTATGGGTTAATTCCCTATTCGCCAATTTTAAGCAATCCTACTCTGGGTCAGGTTATTGAAGAAATCGAGCCCGAGATCATTCATGAGACTGGTGAAAGAAAAACAGTTATGGATAGTTTTGTAGTAGGAGCCTCTACCACTGCAGAATTCATGGAGTTTATGCAGGAAAAGAGCGGCAATATTCTGCTGGTATTTCCTGCCGTTCGTCTTGACCTTATTATGGCTATTCCCAATTTGGTCAATTTTACTCAATCTGAAGACCTCAGGATTCATACTGTTCTTTTCTCTGGAAAGCATCGTCCCTCTAAAGGTGCTATTCGGACGCTCATTAATCATGATGTTAATGTTTTGTGGGAAGGTGGAGAAACTTTTACAGTTATCTCAGAACTATCCTCAATTTCCATAAAAACCAGGGCAGAAGATAGCAGTAAAATCGATGAAATCAGAGAAAGGGTCAAAGAGGGAATTGATTTTGACCTGGTTGATAGCAATATCAAGCCAACTAAACCGCAGATACCTGTTATGGTGACAATCAAAAAACAGATGGGAAAAATCTGGGCGAAGGTCTTGTACCGATTCCGCAAAATCAAACAATTTTTTCAACAGTTTAAAAAATAATACCGTTTAATAATACAGCAAAATCACAGTTAATAAGCAAACATTTTCAATGACTGCGTTTGACAATCACGAAAGTCGTGATATAGCCTTCTTTGTCACGGGTATCTGTATCAACAGCTCGTATGCGAGCAATATATCGACCAACCCGGGCTTTGCCACCAAACTTGCTATCCCCGTTCCAGTGAACAACTCCTTCTTTGGAAGATTGCATACGATAAGCCGGTTGCGCGATCATTCTACCGGTTAAATCATAGATAGTTAAGGTGACATTGGCAGAAGCAAAAGAAAGTCGGTAATAGAATCCAATTTTATCATCAACACCATCACCATCAGGACTAAAGGCTTCTGGCTCAGCCCTAAAGCCTGGTTTTTTAGCCAGATTATCAACTCTGACACTGTTTTCATAACCTGGAGTGCCGCCTTTTTTGGCAGTTGATGAGCGCCAGTTATTAGACAGACTCGGATTTTCCAGAAAGACTTTTTCCTGCGAGATACCTTCCTCAAGATTCCAGGTAGCAAAGTATTCAAGACTGTCGATAACCTGACCACGAGGATCAATGAGCAGAATTCGGTCCTCTTGATTGTTTAAATTGGGAAAATCATTCAGAACTCCGAAGTTAGTCCCCTGAATTGTAGGATATTCTACAATCGAACTATCTTCAGCTATAGCAAAATAGCCTTTACCAGCTACACTCC
>DATGCI010000151.1:0-2923 GCA_035312185.1 bacterium | reverse complement strand
TTTCAGCCCAATAAGGTCAACAAAACACTGCAAAATTGTATTGATTTGCTGGAGCGGAATGTATATATTAACCTGGTCTTGTTGGAGACCTTCTTTAAAATTCGAAAATATGCTTTTAAAAGGAAGACAAAATAAATGAGTGATAAAGAAAAAGATCAAATAGTTAAAATTTTATTTAAAGGTAGGCGAATAGAGTTCTACCGCAATGTTATGGAATTTCCCGTTAAGAACGGGGACAAATTAATCGTTGAGACTGATCGAGGCGAGGATCTGGGCATAGCCATTGTCAACGAAGACAAAGAGCTGACCAGCATGAATAATAATGAACCTCGAATTTTGAGACGGGCCACTGATAAGGATCTGGCTAAAAACAGTCAAAATCGCAAGGATGAACGTCTGGCCGAAGAATATTGTGCTGAGCAAGCCGATAATCTTGGCCTGGAAATGAATATGGTTGATGTGGAATTTCGTCTGGATCGCAAAAAAATGATATTTTATTTTACTGCTGATGGACGAGTTGATTTTCGGGAATTGGTAAAGATTTTGGCTCGAAAATACAAAACCCGCATTGAGATGCGGCAGATTAATCATCGTGAAAAAATGCGGCGTTATAATTCAATCGGCCCCTGTGGTTTACCTCTGTGTTGCCAACGCTTTTTAGACGGATTCAAGCCAGTTAAAACCCAGCTGGTTAAGGATCAGAATCTGCCAATGAATCCCAGCAAAATTTCGGGAGTTTGTGGTAAATTAAAATGCTGTTTCCGCTACGAATATGACAAATACAAAAATTTTCTCAGTCAATATCCGGAATATGGTGTCAGAATCAAAGTTAATGGCAAAAGTGGTACGCTAGAAAAAATAGATATTTTTCAGGAAATTGCTACTTTGCGATTTGATAATGACGAACTTAAAGATATAACTCTGGAAGAATTGAGAAAATTTCACCGACCGGATAAGAATTAATAAAAAAGAGTAAGGATCATGGATCAAGAAAAATTTTACATAACGACCCCAATCTATTATGTCAATGATAAACCCCATATCGGTCATGCTTATACAACAATTCTGGCTGATATTATGGCTCGATTTCATCGTGAAAAGGGCAGTGAAACATTCTTTTTAACAGGTACGGATGAACACGGTCAAAAAGTGCAGACTTCAGCACAGGAACGAGGTATTTCGCCGCAGAAGCATTGCGATGAAATGGTTGTTCATTTCCAGGAAGCCTGGGACCGCTTGAAAATAAATTATGATAAATTCATTCGAACTACTGATGATTATCATAAAAAGGTTGTCCAACAAGTCTTGCAAGAACTTTACGATAAAGACGAGATTTATGCTGATGAATATGGCGGTCATTATTGCGTTGGCTGTGAAAGATTTCTCACTGACAAGGAACTGGAAGAGGGCAATGGAAAATGTCCTCAGCATGATAAAAAACCGGAATTTATTCAGGAAAAAAATTATTTTTTCAAAATGAGCAAGTATCAGGATTGGTTGATTGAATACATTAATGAGCATCCTGATTTTATTCAGCCTGAACATCGAAAAAATGAAGTGCTGGGATTTCTCAAACAGGATCTCAATGATCTATGCATTTCCCGGCCAAAAGAACGTTTGGCCTGGGGAATTGAACTGCCCTTTGACTCCGATTATGTGACCTATGTTTGGTTCGATGCTTTGCTCAATTATGTGACTGGAATTGGTTACAAACAGGATAATGATGAATTTGAAAAATGGTGGCCGGCTGATTTTCATTTAATTGGAAAAGATATTGTCACTACGCATTGCGTTTACTGGCCAACTATGCTCAAGGCTATGGATGTTCCAATGCCGGAAACAATTTTTGCTCATGGCTGGTGGCTGATGAATGAGAGCAAAATGTCAAAATCTTTAAATAATATTGTAAGTCCTCTCGATCTAATGGACCATTATGGTGTTGACCCTGTTCGCTATTATCTGGTAAGGGATATGGTGCTTGGACAGGATGCCAATTTCAGCGAAAAATTGTTTATTGAGCGTTATAATGCAGAACTGGCCAATGATTTTGGAAATCTGGCTAACCGTATAACAGCGCTGATCAATAAATATTATGATGCTATTCCTGAACCTGGGGAATTACATGAAAAAGATGCAGAGTTAAAGGAAAATGCTGAAAAATTGCCTGCCATTGTCCATTCTTACATCGAAAAAATGGATCTGAATAAGGCTACAGATAAGGTTATGGAATTTGTCCGCTCAGTTAATAAATATATGGAAGTACGGGAACCCTGGAAATTGATCAAAAAGGACAAAAAAGCGACGGGGACTGTTTTGTACTGCGCTGCTGAAGCCTTGCGCATTTCAGCCCGACTATTACATCCCATTATGCCCGATAAAATCAATATTTTGCTGGAGAGTTTACCTGTTAATCAGCAGCAGGATAAATTTGCCTGGGGTGGTCTGGCTGCTGGTAAGAAATTGGGTGATTTTGATGCTCTTTTTCCCAGAATTGATACCCAAAAGGTGGAAAAGAAAAATGAGAAAAAATCAAAACCAAAATCTAAAAAGAAGAAAGTCGATATGATCGATATAGATGATTTTTCTAAATTTAATCTAAAAGTTGCCCAGATCAAAGAGGCCGAACCTGTGGAAGGTGCTGATAAATTATTAAAGCTCCAGGTTGATGATGGAGAAGGCTCCCGCCAATTGGTAGCCGGTATTGCCCAACACTATGAGATTGATGAATTAATTGGTCAAAAAATTGTGATTGTTGCCAATTTAAAACCGGCTAAAATTTTCGGTGTAAAAAGTGAGGGAATGCTTCTGGCAGCTTCTGATAATGATAAGTTGACTCTGTTGACACCTTCGGAAGAAATTGCCAATGGCGCCGATGTCAGTTAAATCATATTTACCTGGGCGAAATTTATCAAATGGGTTAATG
>DATGCI010000150.1:0-28778 GCA_035312185.1 bacterium | reverse complement strand
CCGAACAAAAAGCCGGCCAGTATCAAATGGAGTGGAATGGTACGGATCAATCCGGTAATTTTGTCTCCTCGGGAGTATATTTTGTTAGCATTACAACTGGTAATTATAAAAAAACCAATAAAGTAATTTTCGTTAGGTAGGACTTTGGGATGCAATCCTGCGGTGGTATCTTTGCCATCGCAGGATTTTAAAAACTTAATTACAGGAGAGGAGGGATTTTTTAGACCAGTGTTTTTGACCGATTAGCCCGAATTGCAAGGTAGGGGTTTGTAGTTCGGGCTCTCCTTATTCACAACCGGAGTTCTACAAAAAAACAGCCACAGATCGACACAGATTTTCACAGATATGACGATCATCGGTGAACAGTAAGCAACCTGGTCAAATAGTCGAGTTGAAAAGTAGTCGAGTGGCAAAGTAGTCGGGTAGCAAAGTAGTCTAGGGCTAAGGTCAAGGCTAAGGCCGAGTACAAAATAAAAATTAGCGTAATTCACGGAAAGTCTTTTTCATCTCCTTCTTTATTATTTTATAATTTTCAATCTTCCATCAAATAAACCATTTTACATTATACATTCTACATTATTCATTATCGAAGATCCGTCGAGTGGCAAAGTAGTCGAGTTGAAAAGTGGGGAAAAATTGAACCCCAATCCTAAAAGAAGACTTCGCTAAATTCGCGTAATTCGCGGACATATTTTTGGTTTTTTTCATGTTTTCGCTTTCCGGATTCCGGTCTCCAGTTTCCGGTCTCCCGTTTCCGGCTTCCTCTTTCCTGCTGCCCCGAAGGTTCTTTTTCGGGGCCTGCGATTATCCCACTCTACCACTTCGCCACTTTACCACGCGACCATCGGTTCGTCCTTTCAGGGCTGAGAGTTGACATACTACAACTTCCCCATGCTAAAGCATGGGGCTAATCTCAAAAATAATTGCATAATTTTTCTCCCAAAAAAATCATCTTAACTGCAATCAAAAAAATTCGCGTCAATTCGCGTAATTCGCGGACAAGAAATTTCCTTTGTTTCGTGCATTTCGATGGCCTGTCAGTGTACTTCGTGGACAAAAAACGGGATTGGATCTAATATATTATTCAGTTTCCGCTTTCCACTTTTTCTCCCCGGATTTTTAGTTACAAAGTAACACCATCTCTGAGTCCCCCAGTCACAAAGTCCATCTTATTTCCGATCGGCGCTTCAAATTCATTAAACCATCCAGCAAATCCTATCAATAAATTATGCAATACATAAACTATTATTTCGCCTCATAATATTTAAGGTAGTAGTATAGTCAAGAAAAGACTTCAAGCTTGAGGAATCACTTTTGCAAAAAACTTGTCTTTATACTTTCATTCGTCTAAATTTTCATCGATTAACTAAATTGGGTATTATCACTGTATGTCATTATATAAAAACTCCAGTATATATGTTGTTTCGACCTTCCTATTGAAGGGTACTAGCTTTCTGCTTCTTCCTGTATATTCCTATTTTATTACTCCGGAATCTTTTGGGATAATTTTCCTTGTGCAGACTACTGCCGGTTTTATGACCGCCTTCTTGTCGCTTTCTCTTTGGAGCAGTGTTTCCCGTTTTTATTTTGACTATGAAAGGCGGTCAGAAATCAACAGCATGTATTCCACAATGATCGCTTTTCTAACCGGATATTTGATCATTATTTACAGCATTGTTTACTTTAATGTTCATCATCTCGCCAATTTATTAGAGGTACCACTATTTTATGTGCGAGTAGGCGTTTTTATTTCTTTTCTAGATATTTTCCTGCCCCATCTGATTGCTCTTCTGCGGGCCAGTGAAAAAGCAGGGCGTGTGGCCATCATTAGAACCAGTTTAGGAGTCACCGGCTTGATCATTCAGGTGATAATGGTCATCAAAATGCAGGACAAAGTTGCTGCCTTTCTGTATGCAAAATTGATAACGGCTGCTCTGGGTTTCACCAGTTTTTGGATTTTTTCATACAAATATTTAAATTTCAATATTAAATGGTTTCAATTAAAGGATTATCTCAAATATAGCTTGCATAGTCTGCCCGGTGACATTGCAAACTGGTTGGTTAATTTTGCCGACCGTTTTATGGTCAATAAAATTTCCGGAAATGCTGCTACTGGTATCTATTCTGTAGGTTACAAATTGGGGCATGGGCAAAATTTATTTCAAAATTCAATCAACGAAGCCTATGTCCCCTACGTATTCTCACGCTATTCTAATCTGGAGAAATATAACAAAACTCTAGATCATCGGGCTGGGGAGCTGTTTGCGATTTTTACCATTATAGCAGCGAACTCTATTGTTTTTATCAGAGATATTGCTCTTCTGTTTGAGGAAAGTTATCGTTCGCTTGTATATTTTTTCCCGATGGTCGCTCTGGCCTATTTGATCAATGGCTACAAACTCATTTTCCACAATCCTCTAGCCTATAACAAGAAATACATGAAGTATAAATCCATGATCTGGATTCTGGCAGCAGTGCTGAATATTGGACTGAATCTTATTTTGATTCCTATTTATGATTATTATGGAGCGGCGTTTGCCACTCTAATTTCTTATACGGTCACTTTTATCATATTAATAATCCTTGTGAAACGGGCGGTACCTGTTCGCTATCGAATTTCCCGTTTTATAATTATTTTTCTAATATCTCTGTTTTATTCGGGGCTATACTTGTTGCCATTCTCACCTCTCAATTTGGCTATTAAGTTGCTATTGGCAGTTTTATATGCTGGAATAATTTTAAAGATCTCCGGCTTATATACAATTATAAAAAAATATTTTAAGGGTAAAGGCCATGGAATATCTACTGACTAATTTGAATATTGACGCAGATAAATTCCGGGGCCTTTTTTATAAAGGTGATTTTCATAGAATCGAACGTCACCTTGTGCTCAAAGAGGGCTACTTTGCCAGAAGAAAATATGACAGCCAAAAGCATGAAACAGTCTTAAGCGATCATCCGGCCGGCATTTATAACTTAATTATCTATGATCCTGAAAAAAATCTGGTGACAGCTACCAATGACCATCTGGGTAAAATGCCTTTGTTTTATTATTTAGATGGAGAAAATTTTTTATTATCCAATCAGCCTTGGAAAATCATCCGTAATTTGACCGGAGACCTCAGTATTGACGAGGAAAGGCTTCGGGATCAACTTTATTATTATACTATTCCCTCAGAATCAGAAACTTACATAAAAAATCTAAATAAAGTCCCGGCGGCCACGACTTTGCAGATTGATCTCGATGATCTGAGTATTTCAACTCAGAAATATTGGAAAATGCGATATGATTTTTCTAAGGAAAAATATGATGAAGAGACGGCTTTAGAGAAATTTGATCAAGATCTGCACGATTTTTTTGATAGACTTCTGGAATTGCATCCTGCTGCAAAATTTGGTTTTGGCAATAGTGGAGGATTGGACTCTCGTCTGGTTGCGGTTTATGCCCGGGAACACGGATTTGATATTCAGGGCTATACAATCTGTAATGAAAAATCAAGGTTCGGACTAAATTCGGTCACCTATCAAAATGCAAAAAATATAGCTGGATATTTCGGCTTCAAAAATGAGGTCATCAATTATCGTCCTCAATCCTATGATAATCGGTTCCTTCTCGACATCCGCAACAATCCCTTTGGGATTTCCCAATTTTTCAAAAATCCCAATTACAATTTGCCTGAGTTTGAAGTTTTAATAACAGGGCAGCCGGGTTCACTGGTTGGAGATCATTGGGGATCTTATCTTGAAAGCAATGACAAAGAATATGCCTATCGCTACTTCCGCTATTATTTTGAGAAACACAGGGCCTTCAAAAATCGGGCAATGAAACTTTTTGGGAAAATATTCGACAGTAAACGGCTTTATAAAAATAGATCAGTATTAAGTAAAATTGTTAAACCTGCTTATGATCGCATAAAAGAGTATTTGGGGAATTCGCCAAATCAAAGCTTTCTCAATCAGTATATGTATTTTTACCACAATATTCTCTCGAGGTATGGCTTTAATGGTGGCTTTGAGAGTGTCAATAGAACCAAGAAAACCTATTATCTGTTCTATCCTTTTGCTCTGGATAATAGTTTGAGATGGAAACGGGATTTTTTCTATAATCGTTATCTGTTAAAAAAATTGATCGCCAGAAAGAATCCGTTTTTGGCTGACTTGAGAGATACAAATTTGAAAAGAATTAATGAGAAATCGAATCCAGCAGTAAGATTGTTCAGTAGAATAGAATTGCAGGCCCGTTCAACTGGAATTCACTTCCCTAATTGGGTAAAAGATCCACAATATGTTAACCATTATCAGAAAATAATGCAGCGACCCAATTTAATTTTTGATAAAGTTGTCAATAAAGACCTGATCCTAGAAAGAAAGTTGTACAGAGATATGAATGCCGGTGGTGACTTCTTAAAAACTAAAATGATTCTAAATATAATTGCCAACCAGGAGTATAGCCGGCTCGATAAAGATGATTTTATGATCCACTAGCAGATATCAGGACGAGTTAAAAATATATTTTCTTAGCCTGATTAATTCACGACTTCTGAAAAAAAAGGCTAATCCAGTGACTTATTCATCCCGACTACTTTCGTGGAAAATTCCGAAGGTGTGTTTTCGGAGAATAAGCCCGCCAAGGTGACAGGGGTGGAATTTACAACAAGATGGTTTTATTTTGCCATCCAAACGTTTTTCCTATCATCCAAACAATCCATTTTCTGGGCCTGCTAAGGCTTTACGCGATTTATGAAAATTATACTAACAGGGATAAAAATTATCCCAACAAAGAACCAGACCTGAAAACTTGTAGCAACTGAATATTTTGCCGCCACTAGGCCAACTAAAGGCCGGGACAGAATCATAATCAAACTGGCCAGTAAATTAACAATTGAGATCATTGATGCTCGGATAGAATTGTCAATCTCACGATTCAACAAAATGGCAAGAATAGGTTCACTCAGATTGTAGGCGAAGCGCAAAATGACTATGCCGGCCAGGATGACAAATAAGTTGCCGCCAAAAGCGGTGCAAGCCACAGCAGCCACCTGCAAAATCAAACTGCTGATTATAATGGGCAGGTTGCCAAAAATCTGGGCCAGTCTTCCAGTTATAATCCCGCTCAAAATTCCCATGCCGGTAAAAATAGCAAAGACTAGCCCGAAAGATCTCTTCGGCAAGCCGAGTTCCTGCATTAATGGCTGAAATACAAGGGTAGGAGTCCAGTGATAAGCCGTCCACAGCGCCATTATGCCAATTAGGGGAAGAATGCTTGAGTTCTCTTTAATTAATTTAACAAGCGATTGTAGCATTTTTTTATAGTTGGACGCTGAGGATTGGACTTGCGATTGCACTGATGGCAAAGTTAAAATCAGAACAGCAGCAATTATAGAGAAAACGACATTGAACCAGATCGGCAAGGCCGGATGAATGCCGTAGAGATAGCCTGCGGTTGTATGAGAAATCAGAAGAGCGGCAGCAGCAATGCTATTGAAATAGCCAAAGATTCGAATAGATCCGCTATGACCGGAGTCCAAAGCCAGTATTTCATAGCGATACGCAGTATTTGTACCGGAAATCAAACTCCAAAAAAAAGCCCACAAAACCCAGCAAATTAACAATAAAATAAAGCTTGTCGTGATTGTAAATACAAAATAGGTAATTGCTGCAAATAGAGCGCCCAGGAAATAGGTCTTTTTGCGACCTATTCTATCCCCTACGATTCCGAGCGGAACCTCGAGAATTACAATAGAGCTACGAAAGACCATGTCGGCGATCACAATCTGGCCGAGAGTAAAGTCCTTTTGCAAGAGAAAAACAACCCAGATGGGAAACCAGAATTGGGATTCAAGCAAAAAATGAACAAAACCCAAACGAGTGGCTGGTGATCGGGAAGATTGAGATTCTGTCATAATTTACTATTTAAGAATTTTGCTACTTCCATTTCCTACGCCTCAATTTCCTTCATGGCTTTTGTTAATCTAAAGAACAGAAAAAAGATACCCAGAACCATCAGAGGGGTGATAATAATCACAAAAAATTTGCCTCCGATCAACACGGATTTCAATTGCGGCAGCAGTGAAAGGGTAGCGTCTAGAAATCCAATCGAATCCGCCGCCCAGCTAAACAAAGTCAACAATGCCAAAATGGAAAGCAAAACATTGAGACGGTTGGACATTTTATCACGTTTTTGATCGATGCTTTCTTTGATACGAGCCTCACCCTGCTGATGCAGTTTGCTGAGCGAGTCTTTTTTATTGTCGAAATATTCCAGCATCTGATTTATCCGCCAGCTGATGGCTGTTTCCTGATAAATAAAATGAGATAGAGGCGAGAGCATTTTGATATAATCCATGTGATAGGAGTAGAAAAGTTCCGATTCAACAGTCAGGCGCTCAATTTCATTGAGAGACTTTTTTATCTGATCAAGTGAAAATTTCTTCATTTTAGATGACTTTTCCAGATATTTCATGATCAGATCATTGAGAATCTGGGCTGCTCTCCAGTAGAATTCCAGTTGAACCATAGTATTTTCTAGATCCTTAAATTCGGAAGGATGAATATTGACTGCCAGTGACATGCCCCAGCCAATATGGACAAAACCCCGGGATAAATTATTCATATCAATGATGCCGTCAGGGTGACTGACAACCAGCAGATTCTTTGTCTGTTCACCAAAAGGCAATTCACCATCATAATCTTTATCTAGAATGACCACAGCATGTCCCCACAGAGGCGCTCCTGGTGTTTCTTCCGGATAAATTTTATCAATATCAATTATGTTATTATGCCGCTCTTTTCTAGTCAGAATTTTGCTGGCAGCTTTACTAACAATGGCATCTTTTTCTTTGATAATGGCCTGAAGTCCCGGCGCTAAAATAAAAGAATCCCGCAATATTTTTGTGAAATTTTTATATTGGTTGCCGCTAATGGGAACCGGCTTTGCCAGTTTAATATTGAGATAACCGTAAAATACCCCAATCCCGATTTCATGAAATTGAAGATTTATCTGTTCCAAAACCGGTTCTTCGGAAAAATAAGGGCGAATTTTATCAAATTTGGCTGAGTTTGGAAAAACTGAGCAAGATACAGAACAGCTGATCAGGCTAATGTCCCGCTGCATTTTGCCCTGAGAATCACTAAATATTAATTCCTTGGGGGCGATGGAATCTGTTGACTGAAGCCACTGTTTCTGCTTTCCTGGTGTATCTTTGAAACGCTCAATATAGAATTGACTTTTATCACTATTATTTTGCCTGCTTTTTTTGAGTAATTTTCTACGAATTTTGTCATAATCATTGGATAAATGGGAATAATCAAATTTCATCCCTGTATTAAATGGCCCGGTTAAAAAAATGCGATATTCAAGTGGTATTTGTTCAGCCATCTTTTTTTCCTCCTCATGTTTTAATAGTTTTAAATCATTCGATAATATAGTAACAAATTTAGAAATTTAGAATAAAAAAGAGCTGAAAAGTTGGTTGATTGGATGACTGGGCGGGTCAAATGATGAAGTTACTGGATTGCCTGAATATTTTTGATCGATGTGGTACCGAAGATATCTAATCTAGCCCAATTAATAAGAAAACAAAAAAACAAGCAGATATAATAGCAAT
Organism: bacterium; assembly: GCA_035312185.1. Lineage (GTDB taxonomy): Bacteria > Fidelibacterota > UBA2242 > UBA2242 > JAFGTP01 > JAIPHI01. Next base: position 21,171 of record DATGCI010000150.1, on the reverse strand, counting down.
AAAATTCAAATAATGTTCTTTAATATGTAGCAGCCTGAAAAAAGTAAACTGGGTTTCAAAACGTGCCAATTATATTTTTATTGACATTGCTATAATTTATATGTAGAATAAGGAAATTATAGGTCAGGGGAGAAAGGGAACCATGAAAAAATTCATGCATGTCTTCATCTTTTGTTTCTTATTTATCACCAATTTATATTCTCAGACAACAATTGCAGTGCTGCAGTTATTACCAAAAAATGTTTCCAAAGGCGATGCTAGCGCTCTCACAGATAGATTGGCAATTGAAATGGTTCGCACTGGGAATTTTACTGTAATTGAACGAGAACGGCTCGATGCCATATTAGATGAGCAGGGCTTTCAGCTGAGTGGTTGTACAAGTAATGAGTGTGCTGTTGAAATTGGACGGATGGCCAATGTCGAACAAGTGGTTGCTGGAAGTGTTAGCAAAGTCGGCTCTGTTTACTCAATTGCTGCTCGAATAGTTGGAGTAGAATCGGGTGAAATCCTGCATATTGCCACCTTTGATTATGAAGGTAAAATCGGGCAACTTTTAAAAACTGGTATGGGGGTAATTGCCAAAGAACTGGCTGGAATAGATAATGAAGAGCAAATAGATTCACAGGAACAATTGGTAGAAGTTGAACCATCTAGCCAGGTACCGCAGGAAAAAGTCTATACTCCGGAATATTCACCGCCGCAGCGGGAAACCAGATCAACTTCCAACCAAAGTGGCCGGAGTAAAATAGCGGCTCAATCACCGAGTAATAAAATGGGGATTATTGGCGGTGGAATATCTTCGGGGTTAATTGGCGAAGATGTTCCTGATGATTTTACTACCAGACCGATGGGGATTAGCGCCGGAATAATGTTTAAATATAGTGTTTTAAAAGATATTGCTTTAAGAATAGAGTGGCTTTATACCCAGAAAGGATATGCTTTCCCAACCAGCTTCGAATATATTGAACAGAGAAATCTGCTGGATTATATGGAATTTCCCTTTTTGCTCCAGCTGGATTTGCGCGATCGCTCCAATTCCTACTTTTATATTAACATAGGTGCTTCTCTTGGTTTCAACCAAGCGGCTCAAATTCAAGTATATAATACCAATGAAAATGAAGAAATGCGCAAAGATGACCTTCAGGGAGTAAGAGAACAGGAATCGGTCTTGCTGTTTGGTGGAGGTTTTATTTTGGGTGACCTGCTGTTCAGTGAGTTCAGGGTCAATATGGGAATGACTTCGATTATTGATTCCGATTTTGGGGATCCGGATATTAGAAATTTTGGGATGACTGTCATCTTTGGCTTGCAATTTTCTGTGGGGAGCTGATAAAATCCGGATAGCAGGTAATCACCTGCCCTGTTTGTTATAATTATAACATGATAAATTAATGGTGGCTCCAAATATATCGGTGATATTTTGTGGACAAAAAAAACAGGATTGCATCTAATATATTTTCCAGTTTTTTTGCTTTAGTCGCAAAGTATCCTGATCGCTTAGTTTTACAGTCTTGGCCTCATGCTGAATCATCGCTTTTGGGCCATTATTTGCCGCTATCAATATTAAATTTTATGTGGTCTAAAATACAAAACCCTCCAGATGCAATCTGCACCTGGAAGGTTAAATTAACTTTGAAATAAATATTATTTACTATCTTCAGCCACTTTTTTGAGGCTTTCTTTGAGAACATTCCAGAAGCGTTCAACTGTATCAATTTTGACTTCCTCATCAGGAGAATGAGGATTGTTGATCGTGGGGCCAAAAGAAACCATGTCAATTCCCGGAACTTTTTCACCGATCAAACCGGTTTCTAATCCAGCGTGGATAGCTTCCTGGCCAGGTTCGACATCATAAAGATCCTGATACACTTCCTTCATCTTTTTGAGAATCGGGGAATCAGGATTGGGTTGCCAGCCAGGATATTCACCTTGATGAACAACTTCAGCGCCTGCCAGCAGCCCAACAGATTTGACCTTTTCAGCCATTTCATCTTTCTGAGAACTGACTGAACTTCTCTGACTGGATAATATTTTTAGCATATCATCTTCAGTTTCAACAGTTGCCAGATTTGTAGAAGTTTGCACCAAACCTTCAATGTCAGGACTCATAGAGAGTATTCCATTGGGCATTCCGTAAATAAAATTGAGGACAGTTTCTTTGGTTTCATCGCTAAAAATCTTCTCGGGAGTATTATCTTCTTGAACAAGGATTTCAGGTTTCCCTTCCTTGTCTCCATATTCAGAAACCAGATCTTGAGCAAACTCATCAGCGGCTTTTTTGACCTCATCAACTTTAGCAGAATCAACCATAATTAGGCTGGCCGCTTCACGAGGTATAGCATTGTGAGCACTGCCACCTTTGATCATGCTTAGATCCAGATCCAAATCCTGATTTAGTTTCCACAACAACCGGTTAAGCTGGATAATAGCATTGGCCCGGCCCTTGTCAATATCAAGTCCAGAATGACCGCCTTTGAATCCTTTTAATTTGACACTCAATGCTGTTTTATCAGCCTCGGGTTCTTTAGTTTTCAATTTGAGTTTTAATTCAGTATTTTTTCCACCGGCGCAACCAATGAAAAACACACCGTCTTCCTCAGAATCACAGTTTATCAAAATATCGGCTTCTATAAAACCTTCTTCAAGTTCCATAGCGCCAGTCAAACCGGTTTCCTCATCCACTGTAAATAAAAATTCCAGGGGAGGATGAACAAGATCATCAGATTCGATCAAAGTCAGGCCAGCGGCAACGCCTATTCCATTATCGGCGCCCAGACTGGTGCCTTCCGCTCTGACGAATCCGTCTTCAATTTTCATTTTAATGGGATCATTGCGAAAGTCGTGATCAACGCCCTCGTTTTTTTCACAAACCATGTCCATGTGCCCCTGAATACAGACTTTGGGTGCGTCTTCGTATCCTTTAGTAGCCGGTTTGTTGATCTTTACATTGCCAGCATCGTCCTGAATGACTTCCATACCCTTATCTTTGCCAAATTCCACTATCCATTCGGCAACTTTGGCTTCATGCTTTGATTCCCGTGGAATTTGATTTAATTCGTAAAAATTTTTCCACAATTTTGCAGGTTCTAATCCTTCAAAAACATAACTCATATATTACCTCAAAAGCTTTATAATTTAAAAGAATCATCAGTTAAAACATCCTTGATGGCTTCAAAAGCCTGGTCGATTTCCTCTTTGCTAATTACCAGAGGAGGGGCAATTCGAATAACATTTCCATGAGTATCTTTGGCCAAAATACCTTTATCCATCAACGCTTTACAAAAAGGACGGGCTGGTTGTTTCAGTACAATTCCAATCCAAAGGCCTTTGCCACGCACAAAATCCACATAAGGACTGTCGATAGTTTCCAATTTTTCATGAAAATATTTTCCTAATTCAGCAGATTTTTCAATCAAACCTTCTTCTACCAGAACTTTTAGCGCTTCGCGGCCAACAGCGCTGGCAATTGGATTACCACCGTAGGTAGAACCATGATCGCCGGGGTTGAATACACCCAGAACTTCAGCCGATCCAACTACAGCGGAGACAGGATACATTCCGCCTGAAAGCGCTTTTCCAATTGTGATCATGTCGGGTTTAACATCTTCGTGATCGCAGGCAAACATTTTACCGGTTCGCCCCAGACCACTCTGAATTTCATCAGCAATTAGCAAAACATTATTTTCTTTGCATATTTCTTCGACTTTTTTCATATAGTCTTGATCAGGAACAACTACGCCGCCTTCACCCTGAATGGGCTCGACCATGAAAGCGACTGTATTTTCATTAATTGCTTCCCTCAGAGCATCAACATTATTGTATTCAATAACATGGAAACCAGGAGTAAAAGGACCAAATCCATCTCTATATTGTTCTTCATCGCTAAAAGAAATAATTGTTGTTGTCCGGCCGTGAAAATTACCACTACAGGCAATGATCTCGCCTTTATTTTGTTCAACGCCTTTTTCTTTTTCACCCCATTTGCGGGCCGCCTTAATGGCAGTTTCAACGGCTTCGGCACCGGAATTCATAGGCAGCATCATTTCGTAGCCGGTCAGCTCGCACAATTCTTTTTCAAAATAGGGCAGTTGATCATTACGAAAAGCACGAGATGTCAGTGATAATTTTTGAGCCTGTTCTGTCAAAGCCTTGACCAGACGGGGATGATTGTGACCCTGATTTAGAGCAGAATAAGCTGCTAAAAAATCCATATATTTGTTACCTTCCACATCTTCAACCCAGATGCCTTTACCTTTGGAAATTACAACATCAAGGGGGTTGTAATTTTTGGCACCATATTTTTCTTCAAGTTGAATACATTCTTTCGTTGAAGTCATAAAATCTCTCCTTTTTTTCTACTTTAATTGTATATTTCCAAAAAAACCAGGGCGCTTGTTATTTAAGTACAGGATTTTACTTAAGATTGATAAGAATTGCAAATCAATTAATGGATTTTTTGGAAAGGTGGGCAATACTTTTGGGAAATTTTAGATCAATCTAGATTGAGTACTTATATTGCTTGATAAATGGGATTGATTTTCAGCGTGCTAATTAAAACATTGCAAAGATTTATTACTCTCTTGCAATTTTTCGGTAATGAGGAAAGTACGGGGAAACTCGCCGGCTAGATAATAAAACAATTCAGAACTATTCGGTTTCTTTTTGCAAGGCCTCATTATAAAGCTGTCCGCAAGCAGCGGAAATGTCCTGACCTTTACTGTGCCTGACCGTGACTGCAAAGGGGCTCTTGTACAATTCTTTGACAAAGCGGTTCAAATTTTGTTCAGAAGGTGCTTTGAAATCAAGCATATCATTTTCATTGTAGGGTATGATATTGATCTTGCAGGGAAAATCGCTCAGCATTTTACGCAACCGGCGGGCATCTTTCACCGAGTCATTAAAATCCTTGATCAAAATGTATTCAAAGGTTACCCGATCCCGGGCCCCTTCTGAATAATGTTTGGCAGCTTTTAGCAATTCTCCCAAAGGGTACTTCTTGTTAATAGGCACCATATAATCGCGCTGTTCATCAGTTGTGGCATTTAGAGAAATGGCCAGTTTGAATTTATGTCCTTCTTCAGAATATCTGTAGATTTTAGGCACAATTCCGCTGGTAGAGATCACTATTTTTCTGGTACTGATCTCGGGGCCTCGTTCAGTATTGAAAATTTGAGCGGCCTTGATTGAATTCTCATAATTGAGAAAGGGCTCACCCATACCCATAAAGACAACATTGGTGATATTGGTATCGCCATCTTTTGCCACCCACAAAAGTTGCTCCACAATTTCCCCAGCAGTCAAGTTGCGCTTCAAACCCATCAAACCAGTTGCACAATAGGGACAACCAATCGGACAACCTACCATTGTGGACAGGCAGATTGTGCGGCGGCCATCTTCAGTCATAAGGACCGACTCGATGAAATTTCCGTCAGCCAATTCAAACAGATATTTGATGCTGCCATCGATTTTGGATTGCTCTTTATTTTTAATGGTCAGGGTTTTGATTCGAAACATTCCATCCAGTTTTTCACGTAGATCTTTGGAAAGATCGGTCATTTTGTGAAAATCATGAACAGCTTTTTTATTGATCCACTTGTAGATCTGGTGAGCACGAAAAGATTTTTCGCCAATATCCTCCATTTTTTGTTCCAGTTCACTTACCCTTAAGCCGCTTAATATATTATTTTCAGCCATTAATTATACCGCTATGTTTTAGTTGAAATTATTCGTAGCGCAGTGCTTCGATTGGATCCAGATTGGCAGCTTTTTTAGCCGGATAATAGCCAAATACAATTCCCACCAGACTACTGACTCCAACGGAGAGAATTATCGACCATAGAGTCACAGCCGTATTCCATTCCGTATAGAAAGTCACAATGTAGGTCAGTATGTATCCCAGCAAAATGCCGGTTATTCCTCCTCCCAAACTCAGCAAAATTGACTCAGTCAGAAATTGGCCTTTGATGTCATTCTTGGTAGCACCTATCGAGCGCCGCAGTCCGATCTCCCGGGTCCGTTCCAAAATGGAAGCCAGCATAATGTTCATAATGCCGATTCCTCCAACCAGCAAAGATATTCCAGCAATGGCTCCCATAACAATATTGAAGATGCGCTGCGTTTCCTCGCTCTGGCGCAAAAGTTCTTCGGGAACGACCATTTCGAAATTTTTAGTAGAATTGTGACGGCGGAAGATAACTTTTTCTATTACTTCAGAGCTGCCCAGTACTTTTTCGCTGTCTCCAACATGGACAATAAGTTGATCCAGCTCAGCTTTTTTAGGGTCGCGCTCATATCTTAAGCGCATACTATTGAGGGGGACGAAAATATGTTTGTTGTAATTTATTTGAGTATTGCCAGCTGTACTAACAGGTTTATAATCCAGAACACCGGCAACGTGAAACCACTGATCACCGATTTTTACTTCCTTTCCAGGTGCTGACTCCAGCTTGAAAAGTTCGCGGGCAATTTCACTTCCCAGAACACAAACCCGATTGTGGTTTTTATTATCCATTTTTGAGAAAAAGCCGCCTGCACTTAAATCCAATTCCATCAAGCGAAAGTAGTCCGGACTTGTTCCGATGATTTTTCTGTCTTCCAGCAAACTTTCATATTTGACATCCCTGCTCATTGTGATCAAACCGGTGCCATAGCTCAGATCTTCAACAATATTTAGGAGGGCCTCAATATCATTATCCTCCAATAAAGGAACATTGGTATCAGTTTGGGTATCACTTTGATTGCGAATGATGATATTTTTTAGACCCAGCGAACTGATCTGATCAAGAGCTTTGCGTCGGGCGCCTTCACCAATAGCCAGCATGGAAATCACAGCGCCAACACCAAAGATTATTCCCAGCATTGTCAAAAATGTGCGGGTTTTGTGTTCTTTCATGGAGTGCAGGCTCATCATAATTTCATCGCTTTTCAGCAATTGAATTAGCCGGCTGGCTCCGATCTTCTTAAAAAGTTGGCTTATTTTTTGGGATATATTCATATCTATTTTTTATCTCCGGAATCTTCTTCGATCACTTCTGGAGCGGTTACTCTCTGGTTCTTTTTGGCTTTCACTGCTTTCCAGTTGTCCTGTTTTTTGCATTCGAATTTTATTACCGGCTTCCAGACCAGCATTGACAACGATGAAATCGCTATTGGAAATGCCAGTTTCAAGTTTTTGGAATTTACCGGAAGAGCGCAGCACGCCTTTTTCACCATTATTCTGAACAATAGCATCAATAGGAATAGAGAGAGCCTGGTCAATTTTCTCAACAATGATCTCACAGCGCGTGCTCATACCTGGCTTGAGGCGCTCGTCATATTCATCCATTTCAACCTCAATATCAAAAACCTTTTTTTCAGTTTCATGGTCAGTGCTGGCCAGAGATGCAATTTTAGTAACAGTGCCATAATAGGTCGTATCTTTGATGGCCTCAACTTTAATTTTGACTCGCTGCCCTTTTTCTATTTGAGAAATATCGGATTCATTGACAGTTAGCATTACTTTGCGCTTGTTCTGATCGGGAATTTCCATGAGAGTCATGCCTCTCCAGGGAGTAGAGCCAATTTTTAGCTTTTCGCGACCACTAGGGCCCCAGATAGTTCTGTAAACAACCAGGCCTTCACCAGGCGAAGTCATCCTCAACCTACTAATGTCGTTTTTGACCTCCTCCAGCTTAATTTCGGCCTGTTCCATTTTGAGACGTGCCTTTTTGAGTTCTTTCTGGTTAATATCTTTTGTGGATTCGATTTGATTCTTGAGCTGTTGAAAGGAAATTCGGCTTTTCTTTAGCGAATATTCGATTTCCTTCTGCTTATTTTCTGCCTCATAAATAGAATTTTCGGCTTTAAGCTCCATTTGCTCCAGATTATATTTTTCAATCTTGAGCTGGCTTTGTAGATCAGCCATATCTTTTTTTATATTAGCCTGTTTGCTTTCATAATCGGCAACTGCATTTGCATAACCATTTTTAGCGGATTCCAGCTCTTCCTTAAACTTGCTTTCATCAAATTGGATCAAAAAATCGGCGGAATCGACATAATCGCCTTCATCAACCATATCAATAATACGGGTATTGCCATGTAAATTTGATGGTGCCTTTATGAGACGCGATTCCTGAGCCTCGATTGTGCCCTTGGCATCTACCGATTGGATGAACTCCTGCTGTTTAACTGTATAAAGAATATAATTGCTGTCGCCGCCTTTCAGAAAATATTTGGATACAAGAAAAATAGCAGCAATGACAACAAGGGCTATGATTATTATACGGGGCTTGGTTAATTTATCTGACATATAACCACCTTTTAAAAATTGGGAATATTTTGATTGGGCTGAAGACGCATTTCACTATTTATAGCGCCTTTTATAATGGCCTGGCCTTCGCCCAACTCGACAAGTTGGACTGGAATCAGCCGATTTTGACTGGTTTTGACACAGAAGTTAGAGTCCGGCTTAAATAAACACCAGGAAGGCACACTAAAGGCATCATCAAATCGTCGTGTTGTAATTTCTACCTGGCAGGTCAGGCCCGGCTTGAGCCTAAAGTTGCGATTGGAATTGATTTTAACTCGCATGGGATAGGTTTTCAGAAAAGAGCGGGAAAAATCAAACTCAACAATTTTGGAAATGTAATCCACATGACCTGAAAAAAGTGTGTCGGGATAAGCCTCAACCTTGATAATGGCTTTCTGTCCCGGCATAATTTTTAAACGATCTACTTCATTGAGATCAATTTCCGCAATCATATTATTTAAATCAGGAATTGTGGCAATGTGATCACCTGGTGATACATTATCGCCTTTTTTAACTTTATTATCGCTTCGTCGGCTTCTATAATGAACAACTAAGCCACTTCGTGGCGCTTGAATAGACATGTCTTTTAGTATCCGCTGTTGGCGTTCCAGTTTTACTTTAGACTGGCTGATATCCATAAGAATTGAGTTCAGATTATTTTTATTGAGAATTTTCTGAGCTTCCAGGTTTTCCTTCTGTTTTTCCAGATTAAGTCGGGCTTTCTCCAGATCAAGCTCTACACTTTTTCTTTCATTATCAGAACTATACTGAGCCTGAATCAAGCGATTTTTGTAGATCTGAATCTGAATTTCACTGGTTTGAATCTGCTGTTTGATTGATGCAATTCTCTGGCGATTCTGCTCCATTACAATCTGCTTCTGATATTCTTTTTCCTGTAATTCATTTTGAACTTGCTCAATATTGGTGAGAACCTCATGGGGATCAAATTTTACAATCGTATCACCTTTATTTACATAAGTGCCTTCTTTTGCCAGATAGATTATCTGATAGGAGAGTCCCCAGTGACGAGGAGTGCTGATCAATGTCGAATTAGCCGACTCCAGTTCACCTGAAACAATGATGTTGCTCTCAGCCTGAGGTTGAGGCGAATAATACTCCGCTCCACTGACACTTATTGCACCAATAAACAGAATAATAACCAGATGCTTAAATATATTCATACAAACAATTTCTTAATTAATTAAATATTTTAAATATTATATGAGTAAAAAAATATCGTCACTATTTGGTCTGAAAATGGGCTTCAAAATCAGAGATAAGACGGGACATAGTTCCACAGACATCATCGCGATAGGTTTTGGCAGCTACTTTAATAGCGTTATAAATTGCTTTGGAATTGCTGCGGCCGTGCGCCTTTATAGCGATCTCTTCAAATCCCAGAATTGGTGCACCACCATATTCAGAATAATCAGTAAAGGATTTGAGTTGCTTTATTCCACTCGAAAGAGCAAGCAGCCCCATTTTCCAGAGGAATTTTTCCTTATAAGCGTATTCGCCAAGATCCAGTATACGGGAAGCTGCGCCTTCAATTGTTTTCATGACAATATTGCCGACAAAACCTTCGGCAACTACCACATCGGTTTTGCCTCTGAGCAGATCATTGCCTTCTATATTTCCGATAAAATTGACCTCGTCAATTTCATTCAGAATTTTGTAAACAGAGCGGTAAGGCTCACCACCTTTGTGAGGCTCCTGACCAATATTAAGCAGAGCAACTTTTGGTTCGTTAATTTCTTTTAAATCAGCAGCATAAACTTTGCCCATTAAAGCCAGCTGAACCATCTCTTCTACATTATAGTAAATATTGGCTCCGGCATCCAGCATCAGGCTGAAAGTTTTTTTACGGCTTTCCTGATTCCAGGTAGGAAAAACAGAGGCTATAGCTGCTTTTTTGACACCGTCAATTCTGGGAATGTGCTTCAAAGCCGAAAGGACATAGGCACCGGTGTTGCCCGCGGAAACCATTCCATGAACTTCGCCTTTACCGCACAGTTTTGTAGCTGTTGTCAGTGAGGAATCCTGCTTGCGGCGAAGAGCTTCCTTGGGAGAATCGTGCTGCGTAATAACCGTTTCAGTATGGACTAACTCGATCTGTTTTCTATTATGCTCTACTTTATCCAGTATTTTTTTTAATTCTTCCGTGTCCCCAACTAGAACAATATTGATATCTGTTTCAGAAGATATACGGGCCACTCCTTTGACAATTTCACCAGGAGCGTTATCGCCACCCATTGCGTCGACTGCAATTTTTGGTGACCTGTGTTTATTCATAATTTTGTTGGATTCTCCAAATTCGATTAGGAAACAGCTTAATTAATTTGAAAAAAAATCAGCAATTATCAAAGATATGATTCACAATTTAATCTAAAAAAAATAGACAGAAGGTAGAAATTTATTAGAATTCTCTTTAAATAAGATGAATTCACATGGATTTTCGCTAATCTGTTGAAAAATAATAGGCCATAAATAGAGAAAATTGAGCATTGAGCAGGCGGATAGGGAGGCAAGATGACCGTGAGATCTTGCGACTGAAAAACTGGGGAATGGAAAAGAAAATAGGGTCCGATAATTGCGCGAATAGACTCGAATTTTATTGTGGAAACCGGAATCTGGAATCCGGAAACGGGAAAAGATCCCATTTTTGAATCGCTTTGATTATATTCATCGATTTATATTAATTTTCAAATGCTCTTTAAACCCATTTTAAAAGACTTTAAAAACGATTTTAAATTTTTGACACCTAGTTTGAAAAAAAAGCCTGCCGCTCTCGTTCCAAGGCTCTGCCTGGGAATGGAAGTTTTTTGAAAAACTCCGGTTTTGAGTATATGTTGACCCTAGCGGGGCTTTGGTTTTTTTGTTGTCACTTTTTGCTACAAATATGGCGCCTCTACGAGGCTTTTAGAACTTGCCCAAAATTTTAAAAGTATGCTCTATAAATAGACGATCCCGAATGGGGTCAAATGTTAATAACTATGGGTGAAACCCGCAGCATGTCAACTCCATATTCAGCAACCCTGAAAGGGTTGAATAATAGTCGAGTGGTAAAACAGGAAACGGGAAAGCGGAAACCCCGAAAAAGAACCTTCGGGGCAGGCCCCGAAAAAGAGACATCGGGGCAAGCCGGAAACGGGAAAAGATCAAAAATATGTCCGCGAATTACGCAAATTTAGCGAATTATTCTTTTGTGATTGGGGTATTATTTTTTCCTACTTTTCAACTCGACTACTTTGCTACTCGACTATTTGATCAAGTTGCGAAGTGGTCGAGTGAGACAATCGGAAACTGGAGACAGGAAAAATAGTTAGCACCTCTCGTTTCTGGGCTCTGCCTGATAACGGAATATTTTAGAAAAAATCCGGTTTTGAGTAATTGAATTCAACGCAATCACCTAAAACCTGGAGAGGTTCAATATTAATTGTAAAATGGGAATCCTTTCTAAATTAATAGCCCCAAACCATCTTATCCTGCCCATTGAGGTCAGGATAAGATGAAACAACTTAGGAAAGTTGTTCTACAATGTCGCCCCTACGAGGCTTTTCAGTTGTGCCGTAAATAATAATATCTATTATCCATCTAAATGACAATTTTTTTATATTCGGCATTAATTAAAACGCGTCAAGAAATTTATTGAGCGTACCGTTAAGAAATATTTTCAGGGAGTACGAGATAAATCAGATAAATTTTGCAAGGAAGTAATCCGTATCTACAATAGTAGATTATTACAAAAATCAAACAGCCTTAAATATTTCAGGGAAGCGAAATCAATTTTAGCATTTTAATTACAGCCGCCCATTCCCGAGACTAAGCTCGGGATCTTCGATTTGGTTACTCTTGGGGGACAAAAGTAACAGGGAGAAGTAATTGGTTTTACAGCAAACCTTCCAGCCCTGAAAGGGCGTAACAATGGTCGAGTGGGAAAGTGGGAAAGTAGTCAAGTTGGTAAGTTGTGAAATGTGTTTTTGAGAAAAGCAGGGGGCTAGAAGCCCCGTAAAAGAGACTATCCCATCAATAATACAATGCCGAAAAAAGAAATCCGGCACATTCGGTGACGGGAAAAGACATTTGAATTGGATTTTGAATTAGAAAAACATTACACAAAAACGACTGTCATATCCGCTATATCAATATTTTTTCCTTGTAAATAAATTAATATGTTTTAGCTTATCAATAGTTTGATGTGATTTCTAAAATTGTTTATGATATAAAGGACATTAATGGCGGAAGAAAAAGTAATAATTAAAAATATTAGCCCGGTATTGGTTTTAGGGGTTGATGATAAACATCTTAAACTTATTGAAAAACATTTTCCTATATCAATATATGTGCGGGGAGATGAAATTAGATTAAAGGGAGATAAAAAATATGTAGATAAGGTCAGCCGTATTTTCAGTGAGATCATATCGATAATTGACAAAAAGGGTTTTATAAAAGAGCGAGATCTGGAAACACTTATCGATATAGAACTGGATGGAAAGCGCATCCAGGACAGTGTGACTCCTGAAAGTGTTATTCTGTACCGCAAAAACGAACCAATCAAGCCCCGGACTACCAATCAAGAAAAATATTATCAGTCAACTCTTGACGATGACATTGTTTTTGCGATTGGTCCGGCTGGAACAGGCAAGACTTATTTGGGAGTGGCTATTGCAGTGGCTGCGTTGAAAAGACATGATGTTCAGCGGATAATTCTGACCCGCCCGGCTGTAGAAGCTGGCGAAAGTCTGGGTTATTTGCCTGGCGATCTCAAAGAAAAGATCAAGCCCTATCTTGCTCCTCTATATGATGCACTTATGGATATGTTTGCGCCGGACAAGGTTCAATCATTAATGAAAAATCAGATTGTCGAGGTCGTGCCTCTGGCTTATATGCGAGGAAGAACACTTAACAATGCTTTTGTAATTTTAGACGAAGCTCAGAACACAACCGAAATGCAGATGAAAATGTTTTTGACCCGGCTTGGCGCCAATTCCAAAGCCATTGTAACCGGAGATGTTACCCAGATCGATCTGCATAAAAATGAACGGTCCGGTTTGATTCAGGCCCAAAAACTGCTCTCTGATATTACTGGTATTGATTTTATCTATTTTAATGAAAAAGATGTGGTTCGCCATAAACTTGTAAAAGATATAATCAGAGCCTATAAAAGACATCATGAAAAGAAGAAGGGTAAATAGGCGAGAAAAGATTAGTTATGTTGGCGGAATAAATTGTACAAAATAACAAACTAGTCTGCCTTACGGCTTTTTTATTGACTTTTTACCAAATTTGTGTTCCAGCTATAATTCTATACTTAAAACTATTTTTTTCCGATTTCCGGCTTCCGCTTACCTGTTCCCCTCCCCCATTTTGCAGTCTCAAAGTCTCACGATCACCTGGTTTTCCTTTCTTATAGCCGGCCTATTCGCTCCCTCACTCAGAATTGAAGATAACTCGAGCGCCTTATTTTTTTACCTTCTTTGACTATTATTTAAAATTATACTAATTCTGGCTTCTGCTTTGAAATTGTATATAAAGTGTTTACGGGGCTAATTTCAAATATGGCTTTATTCGAAAAACCAATATCAATACAATTGGCCAGTCGGATTAAAAAAATATTTGCCGTCCAATTTTTTATAAGATATTTCTCGGTGAATGGAACAATTTGGCAAGATAATATTTCTATTATGTTGAAAAAAAATAGGAGTCGCAAGGGAGCTACAAATTACATTAAGTCAAATAAAACAATATATTATAAGTTATAAAAAGCATTTCAGTGATTTTTTATTAGTAATCTGGAGAGGAGCAAAAATAAATTTTAATTTTGCATTTTTAGCTCTTGATTTTTACAATTAAAAATGGTTATTATATAATGTGAAAGCAAAAAATGCTACATATTTTACGAAACTAATCTATTAAATATAACTAATCAGCAGGGAGAATACTGCTGAAATTTTATTTTAAAATGGTTACTAATATATATTATTTATCCCATATCTTTCAATTTTTAACTAGGAGGTCTTATGATCGACGAAAAACTATTGTCCAAATTGGTTGACTATGACAAAAACAATTATCCTGTAACCAGCACCTACCTGTCCACCTCTGATGACCTGGGTGAGCGCAAAAAGCATTTAGTGGAGTTGAAGAAGTTGATTCAGTACAAAAAAGACACCACCTATTTTAAAGAGCTATCAGACAAGGAGAAGGCCTCGGTTCTGGAGGATTTTGACAAGATATATAAATGGTTCAGTGAGAGTTTTGATACACAGAGTTTTAGAAGCGGAATCATATTTTCGTCAAGTAAAAATGATCTCTGGGAAACAGTCAATTTAAAAATACCGGTAAAAAATGAATTCACAATTCAGCACAAACCCTATATTCGGCCTTTGGCCGCCATGCTTTCTGATTATAAAAAATATGCTGTCGTACTCATAGACAAAGCTAAAACCAAGATTTTTGAAAATCATTTTGGTGAATACATCGAACATTATCATGAAAAAAGTGATGATTTGGAAGAGGTTAAAGTCGGAGGCTTTAAAGGTAGAGAAGAGCGCAAGTATGAGCGTCATCAACATGAAGCAATTGTCAAACATTATAAAAAAGCCGCTGACAAAATTTTTAATCTCGACAAAAAATTCGATTTTCACTGGATTGTTTTAGGAGGTAGAAAGGAAGCAACCAGTGAATTCAAAGAGTATTTGCATAATTATATCAAAGACAAATTGATTGGTTCAATTAAAATTGATCCTATGGCTGATCTTGAAGATGTGCTTAAAAAAGTTGAAGAAACAGAACACAAAGCTCGCAAAGAATATGAAGCGAAGCTCCTGGAAAAATACAATTTTCAAAAAGAAAAGGGAACTGGAATAGAAGGTTTCAATGAAATTTTTACAGCAATTCAAAAAGGACAGATTGATACACTCATGATCTCCGAAGATCTTGAGCAAAAAGGCGTATTCTGCCGCCATGACAATTATTTAAATACCAATGTCAAAGAAGAATGTCCCTTATGCGGTTCTAAACTTGAACGAACCAAAGACGTTGTCGAACATCTAATTGAAAAAGCACTAAACCAATCCACCAAGGTACAACTGATGGAATCTGAAATTGATGTTCAGGATCGAATTGCGGCTACTCTCAGATATCCGAATGAAAGTTAAGCGAAATTATAGAAGGGGGCTTTTTGAGTCCCCTTTTTTTTACTAATCAAATTATCACTTTTTAAATAAAAAATTCCAAACAGTAAGAATTATCCCGGCTTAATTTATCAGGCCGGGATTTTTATTATACTGTATAATTTAATTAAAGCCACCGTCAAATATTTTTTATTCCTCAATAATTTTGAAAAACGTTGTAATTATAGACCATTAAAACAAAATAAAAATATCAAATAGGATAATAGCCGGTAGATTTTTCTGCAAATTGTAACGGTTCTTCTTTATTCTTTTGACATAAATGCAATATATAATTGTTAAATGTTAAGTAATTATCACAAATTAAATAAAAATTTGTAGTTATTTATCCTGTCAATTAAATTATTTAGTTTTTAAATTGTGCTGCATAATGTTATTGCTTGTGGTCGATTATTTTTAATTTGTGGCATAACATTTGATATCTTTTTGATACTATCCTTTAATGAGATTAAATGAGGAATATATGACTGACAAAAAAGAGATTTCCAGAGAAAAGGAGAAGTGGGAAAAGACGACTTTGAAAAAAGTCACTGACCGTTTTCCAGAAATGAAGGATGAGTTTACAACCGGTTCCTGGTTGCCGATCAAAAGACTTTACACACCGGCTGATAGAAAAGACGACAATTATCTGGAGAATCTGGGATTTCCCGGACAATATCCTTTTACCAGAGGTGTGCAACCCACAATGTATCGCGGTCGCTACTGGACAATGCGGCAGTATGCTGGTTTTGGGACAGCTAAAGAAACTAATGAGCGCTATAAATATTTGCTTGACCAGGGGCAAACCGGACTGTCAGTTGCTTTTGACCTACCCACTCAGATTGGAATTGACTCCGATCATTCTCTGTCTATTGGTGAAGTTGGAAAAGTGGGTGTTGCTATTGATTCATTAAAGGATATGGAGCTTTTGTTCGAAGGCATTCCCCTTGATAAGGTTTCAACATCAATGACTATCAATGCTCCGGCTTCTGTTTTGCTCGCTTTTTATATAGCCGTTGCCGAGAAGCAGGGCGTATCTAAAGATCAATTACGGGGAACTTTACAGAATGACATTCTCAAAGAATATGTAGCTCGCGGAACTTATATTTTCCCGCCGGAGCCTTCTCTAAGATTGATAACAGATATTTTTGAATATTGTGGAAAAGAGGTGCCCAAATTTAATACTATCAGTATTTCTGGATATCATATCCGGGAAGCCGGGTCAACTGCTGTCCAGGAAGTTGCTTTTACAATTGCTGATGGAATTGAATATGTGAAGGCTGCTCTGGATGCAGGTCTTGATATAAATAAATTTGGCCGCCGCCTTTCTTTTTTCTTTAATGCTCACAACGACTTAATGGAAGAAATTGCTAAATTTCGGGCGGCTCGAAGAATATGGGCCAAGATCATGAAAGATAAATTTGGTGCCACAAATGAAAAAGCTATGCGGCTTAGATTTCATACTCAAACAGGGGGAAGTACATTAACAGCCCAGCAACCCAATAATAATATTGTTCGCGTCGCTATTCAGACACTGGCTGCCGTTCTGGGAGGAACGCAAAGTCTGCACACCAACTCTCGTGACGAAGCTCTAGGGCTGCCTACTGAAAAATCAGTGCAAATTGCTCTACGAACTCAACAAATTGTTGCTGAAGAGTCGGGGGTTACCAACACAGTAGATCCTCTGGCTGGCTCTTATTATATTGAAAATTTGACCGACACAATTGAGGAAAAAGTTTTTGAATATCTGGATAAAATTGAAGAATTGGGTGGCATGGGCCAGGCTATTGAAAAGGGCTATATTCAGAAGCAAATTCAGGATTCTGCCTATAAATATCAGCGAGAAATTGAGGAAAAAGAGCGCGTAGTTGTAGGAGTTAACAAATATCAAACTGAAGAGGAGCCGCCTGATGACATTCTCAAGGTGGATCCAGAACTTCGAAACCAGCAAATGGATAAGTTGGAAAAAGTAAAAGAAGAGCGGGATAGTAAAAAAGTTCAAAAAAGCCTGCAAAGTCTGGAAAAGGCAGCTGCTTCGGACGAAAATTTGATGCCTTATATCCTAGAAGCTGCCCGCAATTATGCAACATTAGGAGAAATCTGCGATGTAATGCGCAATGAATTTGGCGAATATCAGGAATCAATAGTCTTATAATTCTGAGGAGATTATGGCAAAGAAAACACGAATATTAATGGCAAAACCGGGTCTGGATGGCCATGACCGAGGTGCAAAATATATTGCCCGGGCTTTAAAAGACCAGGGCTATGAAGTAATCTATACCGGCATTCGGCAAACACCGGAAAGTATTGTGCAAACTGCCCTGCAGGAGGATGTGGATTTTGTTGGTCTGAGTCTTTTATCCGGTGCTCATAATGAGCTGTTCCCTAAAATAGTAGAATTATTACGTGAGAATGATGCTGAAGACATTATTGTATTTGGTGGCGGAGTAATTCCCGAGCAGGATATTCCTGTGCTCAAAGAAAAGGGCGTTAAAGCAGTCTTTACTCCAGGAACACCGATTGATGAAGTTGTCGATTTTATCGAAGAACATACCAAAACATAAACTTCAAACTTACAGGTTAAAATATCTCGACCGACCAAATGCTTGATAAAATAATTGACGGAAATATTAGAGCCGTATCCCGGGCTATTAGTCTTGTTGAAAATGATGGCCAGGACAAAGAGGCTTTAATAGATCAATTATATCCCCATTGCGGCGGCGCTGTGGTTTGGGGAGTTACCGGTCCGCCCGGCGCTGGTAAAAGCACTCTCGTTGATAAGCTCATCAAAAGGGAGCGGGCTCGAAATCATAAAGTCGCAGTAATTGCAGTTGACCCCAGTTCGCCATTTTCAGGCGGCGCAATATTAGGTGATCGCTTGAGAATGCAGCGTCACGCTACTGACCCTAATGTTTTTATCCGCTCAATGGCCTCCCGGGGCCATCTTGGAGGAGTCGCCGGAGCCACATCCGACGCTATCAAAGTTTTTGATGCAGCTGGCTTTGATGTGATTATCATTGAAACTATTGGAGTTGGCCAGACAGAAGTTGAGATCATCGAAATCTCCGATATCGTTCTGCTTGTTCTTGTTCCCGGTATGGGGGATGAAATTCAAGCGCTTAAGGCCGGTGTAATGGAGATCGGCGATATTTTCATTATCAATAAAAAAGATCACCATGGTGCTGATAAACTCAAAACCGAAGTGGAATACGTTCTCAATTTGAAAGATACTAAGAATTCGGAAAGCAATCCCGTTGTTATGACCAATGCTAACCTTGACGAAGGCATCCAGAATTTACATAACAATATTTATGATTATCTGGAAACAATCAAAAACAATCAACAGCTCAAGGCCAATCGCAAGAAACGGCTAGTTTCTGAAATCAAAAATATTCTAACCGCCAAAATGGTTGAACAATTTGGGAAATTTGTTGATATTAATCAAGAAATTGAAAAGTGGTCAGAGCAAATCTATAATGGCCAAACTCGCCCCTATCAATTGATCAATAATAAAATCAAATCATTTATAAAGGAGCTACAAAAGAATGATATCGAAAATTAATCATATTGGAATAGCAGTAAAATCTCTCGACGAACAAATTCCCTTCTATCGTGATATTTTGAAACTGAAATTGGAAGGGACCGAGGAGGTTCCCGATCAAAAAGTCAAAGTAGCTATGTTTCAAGTCGGAGAAGTGCGGATAGAATTACTGGAACCAACTTCTGAGAAAAGTCCGATCGCCAGGTTTATTGATAAAAAGGGCGAAGGCATGCACCATATCGCCTATGAAAGTGATGATATTGAAAAGGAAATTGAGCAAGCTGCTGATCAAGGCATTCAGATGATCGACAAAGAGCCTCGTGATGGTGCTCATAATACCAAAATTGCCTTTATGCATCCCAAGTCAACCGGTAAAGTGCTCACAGAAATTTGCCAATCTAATAAATAAATGGTGAAGAATTTTAGGTGGAGAAAATAAATGAGTAAGGAAAGAAAATTACTGGAATTAAAAGAAAAGATTGAAAAGGCCCAATTAAGCGGTGGAGAAAGAAGAATTGACAGGCAACACGAGCGCGGAAAATTAACTGCTCGTGAACGCGTCGATCTGCTGCTCGATGAGAATAGTTTCGAAGAAATCGACATGTTCAAAACCCACGAATGCTCGGATTTTGGCATGGAGAAGAAAAAATATCTTGGCGATGGTGTAGTCACAGGCTATGGCAGCATAAATGGCAGGCTTGTTTTTGTATATTCCTTCGATTTTACTGTGCTCGGTGGCTCCCTATCCAAAACAGTTGCTGAAAAAATTGTTAAAGTTCAGGAATTATCAGCGCAGAATGGTGCGCCACTAATTGGGATCAACGACAGTGGTGGCGCTCGTGTTCAAGAGGGTGTCGATGCTCTGGCTGGATACACTGATATTTTTCGCAACAATATTTTGTATTCCGGAGTTGTTCCTCAGATCAGTGCCATTGTCGGTCCCTGCGCGGGTGGTGCAGTTTATTCGCCAGCTTTGACAGATTTTATTTTCATGGTCAAGAATACATCCTACATGTTTTTGACCGGGCCTCGAGTTGTCAAATCGGTAACCCATGAAGATGTTACCAAGGAAGAATTGGGCGGCGCTATGACTCATGCTACTAAGAGCGGTGTCACCCATTTTGCTTTTGACGATGAGAAAGCATTGTTTAATGGTATTCGTGAATTGATGGACTACCTGCCCCAGAATAACACCGAAGAACCAGAGATCAAAGAGACAGATGATCCAGTTGATCGTGTTGACGAAGAATTGAATTATATTATTCCTGATGAACCGCATCGCGCCTATGATATGAAAAAGATCATCCACAGTATTCTTGATAATGGTGATTTTCTAGAGGTCCAGCCTTTATATGCCAAGAATATGGTGGTTGGATTTGGCCGTTTGAATGGACGTTCAGTTGGTGTAGTTGCCAACCAACCCAAAAGTCTGGCTGGAGTTATTGACGTAAAAGCTTCCAACAAAGCAGCCCGTTTTGTCCGCTTTTGCGATGCTTTTAATATTCCCTTACTTACTTTTGAGGATGTGCCTGGATTTATGCCTGGTACTGATCAGGAATTTCGCGGCATTATCAAACATGGAGCAAAATTACTCTATGCTTATGCAGAAGCCACGGTCCCCAAAATCACTGTTATCACTCGCAAAGGATATGGCGGTGCTTTCTGTGTCATGAATTCCCGTAATTTACGCGGTGACTTGAGTCTGGCCTGGCCATCAGCAGAAATAGCAGTTATGGGACCGAAAGGTGCCAGTGGCATTATTTTTAGACATGAAATCAAAGATGCCGAGGATCCGGACAAAAAATTGCAGGAAAAGATCAAAGAATATCGTGATAAATTCGCCAATCCTTATGTTGCCGCTTCCAAAGGAATCATTGATGAAGTCATCGAGCCTAAAGTTACTCGATACAAATTGATCAAATCTCTGGAAATGTTGAATAATAAGCGGGACGATTTGCCTCCCAAGAAGCACGGCAATATACCATTATAAAGGAGAAACTAATATGATATCACGAATAATAGAAAGTAATGGTATTGGAATAACTCTCGGGGGGATTTTCTTTATTTTTCTGGGACTGATTGTTATTGCTGTGGTCATTAGCCTTTTTAATTGGTATTTCAACCGCCGCGAAGAGCAATCCGAGCCAAAAGAGCTAAAAAAGAAGACCTCC
>DATGCI010000149.1:0-9464 GCA_035312185.1 bacterium | reverse complement strand
AATTGTTCAGCCAGATTCTTGATAATATTCTTTTGTTCCAGAATTTTTTCAATTTTTTCAGGAATTAAATTTATTTCATTTGCTAATTTACAATCAACTTCCTGTCCCTGTTTTTTTCTCAATTGCAAAGTAAAAAGTAAGAGAGCCATGATCTGCGAAGTGAAGGCTTTTGTGCTGGCAACTCCTATTTCCGGTCCTGCATGGAGGTAGATTCCCGAATTCACTTCCCGGGCAATTGTTGAGCCAACCACATTGACAATTCCTGCTGTTTGATCCGTAGATTTTTGAGCTTTTTTCAAAGCAGTCAAGGTATCGGCAGTTTCTCCGGACTGAGAAATAACCATGAATAGGTCATTATTATTGACAGGAGTATGATTGTATATAAATTCAGAAGCATAGTCAACGAGCACAGGAATTCCAGTCAATTTTTCCAGCAAATATTTTCCCACCAGTGCAGAATGCCAGCTAGTTCCGCAGGCTGTAATTATTACTCTCTCAATTTCATCACTAATATCGAGACTTAATTTTATTGTATCGTCTTTAAGGCGTCCCCGCAGAGTATTGGCAATTGAGGCGGGCTGTTCCATGATCTCTTTAAGCATGAAATGTTTGTAGCCTTTTTTCTCAATTTCTTCCACATTCCACTTCACTTTTTCAATGTGTTTATTGACAGTATTGCCGTTAATATCCTTGATCACGTATCCATCTTTTTCAATAACTGCTATTTGATCGTCCTCCAGATAATTCACGTCTCTCGTTATATTCATAATTGGAACAACATCGGAAGCCACCATCATCTCGTCATGACCAACACCAATTACAATTGGTGAACCTCGTCGGGCTGCAATTATTTTATCTTCATCTTTGTGCATCACTGCTATACCTAGCGTACCTTCAATTATTTTCACTGTGCGCATCACAGCTTTCTGTAGATCACCTTCATAGAATTTGGCAATTAGGTGGGCAATTAATTCTGAATCAGTATCACTGGTAATTTCCACACCCTCTTCACTCAGCAACTTTTTGATGCCTTGATAATTTTCAATGATACCATTGTGAACAATTACAATATCACCACTGTTATCAGAGTGAGGATGAGCATTGATCCGGGAAGGCTCTCCATGGGTTGCCCAGCGGGTGTGAGCAATGCCCCGCTGTCCATCAATATTTACATTATCAACCTCTGATCTCAGATTTTTTATTTTACCTTTAGTTTTAATTGTCTCGATTTTATTTCCATTGGCTATACTAATTCCCGCACTATCATAACCTCGATATTCTAACTTTTTCAAACCTTCAAGAAGCGTAGTTTTGACTTGACGGTCACCAATATAACCTACTATTCCACACATTATTGAACATCCTTTCTTTTTATTGTATTTGATTCAAACTGGCAATGACCTGTTCACTTTTTCGGATTTTCCGATCTATATGATCATCGATCATTCCAACAAATTGATTTTCTTCAAATGTCCCAATCACATTGGCAAAATCCTGTTCTCTGACCTGATCATCTCCATTATAGCCATAGCCGACCTGAGTTTTTCGGGAGAATTCTTTGGCGGCATCATCTTTGAGTATTTTATCAAGCTTAACCACATTATCCCTCCACTCTTCAATTAGTTCAATAAATTCTGAAATACTAATGCTGGTAATATCTTTACCCTGCATTTTTTCAATCATTTTCACGGCCCAATTCCACTCATATTCGAAAAAATTATCATGAATATTATGAAATTCTTTTTCTATACTTTCCAGATCCTGTAAAGCACCACTTTCAATTTTTTCTACTAATTCCAAAATTTTCTCCTCAGGAGCAATCATTCCGGAAATATCCAGCCAATCACCTTGACCAACAGTCGACTCCGGTTTCATTATTTTGTAGAACTCTTTCTGACTATCAAAATCCGATTCCTCCAGACGACGGACTACACAATTTCCAATATATTTCTTAATTCCAATGTCATAATATTTAATGCCTCTTTCTAGAGAGCCGCGTTTAATTTTCACATTGTTATAATAGTAAAAATCAGAAGTCACTCCTGTTGTTTTTTTGAGATTTTTAAGAATTTGTTTTCCATATATCATCTTTTGAACAGTAAAGGGACTTAGCAGGAAAAAATTTATCAGATCTAATTTTTCATCAGATTTGCGCCTATCCCGATTAGGCCATTTTCGAGCATCACGAATTGTACCTACACTGGTCAGATTTACCCCTGGAATAATCAAACTTTCATTATCACCTTCGAATAGATAGGAGAATGGTAAATTGGATGTGTCAGAATTTTGATAATGCCGTCCCATTATCAAAGAAAAGGGACCTACTTTCATTGGATAGAGCATATAGGAATCACTGGCTGTTTTCGATCCTCGCTCGACAACTCCCTGATGATTGGGGCCTAATTTGTACATGTGATTGCTTTGGTTGGAGCCACTACCAGCATTGCAAAAGGAAAACATTCCGGCGATCAATAGTGTGGATTTATGATGGGACACTGTAAAGGGCCCGGCGAAAATTGAGCAAGCTTCACCGTGATAGCCCTCGCAATTTGCAAAAAATAATGAATTTTCAGATGAGAACTGCCGTCCCATTTTGACACCCTGACCAACAAATGTTTCTGATATAATCACATCATCTTTCAAAGTTGTTCCAGTAGAAATAATAAAATCTTCCGCGACAATTCCCTGCTGCAATTTCACAGGCGCCTGCTTGGTACTGGTAATTGTTCCATTATCAAGACGCTTTACCCCTTGAATCACAGCATATTCACCGCACTGTAGATTTTTTATGGTGTCACTATTCATGATCCTTGTATTACGACCTATTCGGCCTGGTTTCCCTTTATATTTTTCTGCATAACTTGCAATCATTTCCCGGCATTTATTTATCATTTTTGGACTATGGCGAAAAGTTGTTAAAATATAAGCCAGTTGAGCACTCAATCTTTCATAGATGGAAAATTGACGACCGCCTCCTTCATTGAGTGGCTCAACCTGAACGCCATTACCAAAACTTGTCTCAAGATCGGTGGCAATAATATCTACATTCTTAATGATTACCTTATCTTCTATATGGTAATTGGCAATGTAATTATCAACGTGTTCAATCAATACATTATTTCCAATCACACAATTATGAATAGTAGTTTTATATATTCCAGTTTTGTAGCATATACCTCCTGTCAAAGTCACTGAATCATCGAAGTAACCCAGTTTAACATTACCGGAAAAATGAACATCTTGAATCCGCTTTGGATTGAATTTTCCGTGCACATCTATTTTGTCCCATTCTTCAGCTTCACAGCCATTATCCTGAAGGACTTCAATCTCACACTTTTTTAATTTTCTATACATATTTTCGTCCATTTTACTAACTCCCTACTATTATTTTTATATTTTATTATGTATTTATTTTTATGTATTTATTTTATTTTCAGTTTAATGAACTAAATCCTATCTTTTCTGTTTATATTTTGACTGTATTCATAACTTGATTATAAACTAATCTTTAATTTGAAACAATGCAACTATTTTATTTTTTTATATCATAATTCTATTTTTATTATTATTTTTATAACTTTGATAGACTATTAAATATATTTGCATATGCTTCCTTTTTTATCCTTTTAATCAGTTTTCTGAAAAGTATTCAGTAAATAAATTAATTCTATTCTTTCCTACCTTATGATTTTTGTAGGTTATGGACTATATTTTATGCACCAATATTGAGTTCCCCAGGAATGTATCTGCCTTTTCTATCTATAACCTACATTTTCTTTCATGATAATAGCACTAAAAATCATCAGGTATAATTTCACTTAATCTAAAGATTTTACCTTTGGCTTCAGCATTCGGCCAAATATCTGGGTTAAAACCCATGCATTAAAGTTTTTCCTATTGCTATCATAAGATAAAAACCGGTGCAATTCTCATCCTCAACCTTAACTTTAGCCCTAGCCTTAACCTCAACCAATATTATTTTTATTTTTTAATTTGCCTGTTTCATTTTTTATTATAGCTTTAGGTAAGATAAAAATTGTTTTGAGAATAGACTCACTTATTTTCCAAATTGAATTATTTGGTAATCATGACTTCCATAATTAACCTTAATGTAGTTAACAGCCAATTCTACTTTTTTTGAATCTTTGATAATTTTTCTAATGATAAAATTTAAATTTAGAGGTTTTAATGAATAGCAGAGCCAGAAATATACGTTTTGGTGTCTTCCTGTTTATTACTATTAGTCTATTGATATTAATGCTGGCCTTGCTGGTTGGAAAAAAGTTAATTGAAGAGCGGACTACCTATTATATTAATTTTAAAGATGCCTCTGTGAGTGGTCTAGACATTGGTTCGGCAGTAAAATATCACGGTCTGACAGTTGGTCGGGTAGAAGATATTATCATTGATGAAGACAATATAAATAATATAATCGTCGAAGTCAGCATTCGTAAAGACATGCCTATAAAAGAAGATGTTGAAGCCAAACTTGTATCAGTAGGAATAACAGGTTTAAAGCAAATAGAACTAACCGGCGGTAGTAATCAGGCAGAAGATATTCCCCCGGAAGGCTATATCCAACCCGGCCAATCCTATATAGAAAACATTACAGGCCGGGCAGAAGTAATTGCTAATAAAACTGAATATCTAATCAACAATTTAACAGATTTAACACGAGAGCAGAATCGCGAGCAAGTAACATCATTATTAAAGAAAGCCGATACTCTCGTTTCCAACTTTAATACCATTCTGGCTAGCAATCGAGAATCTATCGATAATATCATTGTTAATCTGGATCGAACTACTGAGCGACTAGCTGCCCTCAGCGATACAACTATGATTGCTATGCAAAACATAAATAGGGTAGCTAAATCCAAGGATCTGGTCAAAATTCTGCAGAATACTGAGGCTTTCACTGATAGTCTTTCTGCTATCAAATATAGCTATATTCAGAGCCGAACCGATTCAATCGCTGATCGCATTGACAAAGTTCTTGGTGATCTAGACAGAACGATAAATAATATTGATCTAACAGTTTTAAAAGGACGTGATGACCTTATTGAAGCCATCAGCACAATCGAGGAAACATCCGCAATTCTTAGAGAATTCTCCAGAAGAATCAAAGAAAATCCAGGGGCACTATTGAGATCAAGAGGTAAATAAATGGAAATAAAGATGAATAAAAATCTCAAATATTTTTTATTGATAATTGTGCTAATTTTGTCGGCCTGTTCCACCAGGGAATTTGTTCAAACTCGATATTATATTCTGGAATATTTTGATTATTCTGAGAAAAAAGAACTGATCCAGTCTGATCCAGTTTCCGGCACTGTTCTAATTCATGATGCCAGTATTAATCAACCCTATGACCGCAATAATATTGTTGTCCGTTACTTTGGACCCAAAATCACCTATTCCCAGGACGATATCTGGGGTGTTAAACTCAAAGAGATCATTCCCGATCTAATTGCCACCCGAATGAAACGCTACCAACTTTTTGATAATATTCAACGCGAATATTCCATGTCTCATCCTGATTATGAGATCAGCCTCAATGTCCACAATCTGGAGCAATTTCACTCCGAAAATATCAACGAAGCTCATTTTGCTATGGATCTGGTTCTCCATGATAAAAATGGACGTGAATTAGTGCGTCATGTTATCAGCAGGGAAACCCGACTTGCTAATGCTGAAATGGATGTTTTTGTGCAAAAAATTAATAACATTCTCCTGGAAGAAACCAATCTATTTGTCAGGAAAATTTTGGCCCGCTTCAAACCACAATATCAATTACCACCTCAGGAAAAAATGATAGAGCAACGCCATTTTGTTAAAGACTCGACTATTGAAGGGAAAAGGATGGGCCAGCTTCTCTTACCCAGTTTGACAGAATCAGGAAATGAACCGCCTTTTAAAATAATTAATTCAGAAGGTAAAGATCTTGATGTAGGTGCTGAAATGGGTGAATCGGTACCCCTTCAAGAAGGCAAATATACCATTAAGTTCGGATCGGGACGGGACGATCAAATGATGAGTGAGAATGTAACAGTCAGGCCTCATCACAAAACCATTGTTGAACCGGATTGGTCATGTATGCTCGTTGATGTAATCGATGAGAACAGAAACTATATCCAGGTTCGTTATGAAGTTTTTGATGCCAAAACAGGAGAAAGCTACGGAACCCATTTTCCTGTAGAAAAAGAGCTAGGTGAGCAGCAAAAAGTATGGGTATTAAAGCCGGGATTGTATAAGATTACAATTAACAATGAACCTTTTAATACCTACCGAAATTTTACGACAGTTTATCTAAAAGAGGGGCAAGTTGAATATATTTCTTTAGTTGTTGAGCTGGATGAAAATAATGCTCCAGCAGGCCTGACAGGAGCCGGAGTTCTAGGTGAATTCACCCGTACTCGCACAACAGGCAACTGGCAAACTTCCAATGCGTTGCACGCCAATCTCAATATGAATGTCAATAACAGGGAATCCGAAGATACACCTGACAATTCCATTATTCTTACAACCCAATTCGAGAATTATATTATTTACAATAAGATGCCCTTTTACTACCGTTTGAGGCATTTATCTGAATTTGGTACAACCCGGGATAATAATAATGCCTTTCGCAAAAGTCTTGATAATATAGATGTAAAGAATACTTTCATTTATTTTTTGTCTAATTATCTGGGGCTCTATGGTCGTTTTGATGCCAATTCCCATTTTTTTCAGGGATTTTATATTGCTGATAAGGAATTTAATTATCTGAAACAAAATACTAATGGTAAAAATGTTGACAGTGACATAAACCAGACCCGCATGTTGACTACCCCCTATATTTTTCCACTTCAAATGAAAGAAGGAGTTGGCGTAAATTTTCGACTTTTTAATCGTCCTCGTATTCATCTCAATCTCCGTTCTGGATTTGGTTTGCGTCAATCCTTTATGGATGGAGTTTATGAATTAGCCAACGCCAATTATACTCCACCGGGAGCAGAAACTACTTATCGACTGTATCAGGAAAACAAAACTATTTACAACACGGGTACTGAATTCTCTCTAGTTGGTAATTTCAACCTGCCATTTAATTTAAGTTATCGTACCAATGCTGACCTTTTAGTACCCTTTGAAGGCAGTTCAAATATTAATTTCGACTGGGAAAATGATTTTAATCTGCGCCTTTTTAAATACATATCGGTTTATTATCGAATCGATATAAATAGTGATCCGGAAAATTTTGATAAATTCTATTTCGATCAAAGTGTTTTTCTCAGATTATCCTATTTCTTTCAATGATTAAAACTAAGGAATCTATATTTTCAATAGTACTATGAAAATAATTAACAATACGATCTATTTATCAGGGAAATTAACAAAAGAGACGGTAAGTTCGATTTACGATAGATATAGACAATCTTCTGAGAAAAATGCAATAGATAATATTGACCTCAAAGAAGTTACCAAAATTGACAGCGCTGGAGTTGCTTTTCTCGATATTATTAAAAATGAATCAAAATTGACTCCAGAACTACAAAATGCCAGTCCAGAAATAAAAGAAACTATCAATACTTTTAGTATTCAGAAAGCTGAAAAAAGTTCTAAAAAGGAGCGCACCAATTTTTTTGAAAATTTAGGAGAGAAATTTTTCAGCTCTAGCAATAATTTTATATCGGGATTATACCTGACTGCCGATATATTTTACTGGAGTTTGCATGACCTTTTTACTTCTAAGTATCGGCGCAAGGGCTCAATTATTCAGCAAAGTGTCCTTATTGGAGTTAATGCTGTTGGAATCATAGGCTTGCTATCTTTTATTTTGGGATTGATCCTGGCTTTGCAATCTTCAGCCCAATTAAGACAGATTGGCGCTAATATTTATATCGCCGATCTGGTTGGTATTTCCATGGTGCGAGAGATGGGCCCAATGATGACGGCCATTATTGTAGCCGGTCGAAGTGGATCAGCTTTTACTTCCGAGATTGCCACCATGAAAATATCGGAAGAATTAGATGCGCTCCGAACAATGTCCATCAATCCGATTCGGTTTCTGGTGGTTCCCAAATTCCTGGCAATGACAATCTGTATGCCTCTTCTGGTAACAATGGCTACTTTTCTGGGAATTTTCGCCGGAATGCTCGTTGCTGTTTACTATTTAAAATTATCAGCAGTTGCCTATGTAAATGAAATGTTCAATTTTTTAACACTCAAAGATCAAATCATTGGATTGAGCAAAAGTGTTTTCTTTGCCTGGGTCATTGTTATAATTGGAATCTATTTCGGCTTCAAAGTCACAGGTGGAGCAGAGGGCTTTGGCAAAGTCACTACAAAATCAGTTGTAGCCTCGGTATTTGCCGTAATTGTTCTTGATGCTTTGTTCAGTCTATTTTATATGATATGAGATAATCGATATGGAATCTATTATAGAAATTAATGACCTGGAAGTTAAATATGGAGATTTTACAGTACTGGAAGATATAAATTTAAATATTCCGGAAGGTCAAATAACAGCAATCCTGGGAGGCAGTGGTTGCGGTAAGACGACCCTGCTGAAAAGTTTACTGCGGCTTCAGCCTATTGCTCAGGGCTCAATAAGAATATTTCAAACCGCTGTTGATTCTCCTGAGTTTCGCAGTCAATTAACAAAAATTGGAATGGTTTTTCAGAATGGTGCTTTGCTCAATTCTTTATCAGTAGCCGATAATATAAGTATTCCCCTCAAACAACACACAGCTTTACCTGACAAGATTATAAATCAGATTATAGATGCAAAATTGAAACTTGTCAATCTTGAAGATACAGGCTCATTGCTACCATCTGAACTATCCGGCGGAATGAAAAAACGGGCAGCGGTTGCTCGGGCTATTGCCCTTGATCCTGAGCTATTATTCTGTGATGAACCCTCAGCCGGATTGGATCCTATTACCAGCGCTTCCCTTGACAATTTGCTGGTAAAACTAAAACAGCAACTTGAGATGACGATTGTAATTGTTACCCATGAATTAGCAAGTGTTAGAAGAATAGCAGATAATATTGTTTTTTTGCACGATGGCAGAATTCTTTTTCAGGGCTCCTATGAACAGATTCAACACAGTAATATTGATGAAATCAAACAATTTTTCAGCAGTAATTGAAACAATAACGGGCTTTATAAGTTATAAAAATACATCTGTTAAGTTTCTAATTTGTCGATAAGATTTTTTTTACTTGAATAAATATATCTAAAAAAGTAAAATACAGGGTTGCAGAAGACAATAAAAAAGGAAGGTAGAATATGAGTTTATTAACAGTAGATGATTTACAGGTAGAAGGGAAAAGAGTATTGATGAGGGTTGATTTTAATGTCCCTCTCGATAATAATCAGAGAATCACAGATGATTTTAGAATTCAGGCTGCATTACCTACAATAAATAAATTGGTTGATCAGGGCGCCCGGGTTGTCCTGATGTCCCATTTGGGACGTCCCAAAG
>DATGCI010000148.1:0-12131 GCA_035312185.1 bacterium | reverse complement strand
TTCCCGGCCAGGTTGTGAAAATAATAACCTATTTTCTCTTGATTGTGTTGATGAACGACTCTTCCACCTGCGGTGTCGGTAACAAGGTAACCGTGATCCAGAGCTAGGCCACCATGAGGCTTATCAAAGCCCTTTAATATTGTTTCCATCATAGTTGTTGTTTTGTCGAGTCGTCGAACAGCGCCATCATGAAAGAATGTAAGCAGAATATTTCCATTCTGATCATATTCTGCAGAATTAATAAATGCTGCTCGAAGTGCTGTAGGCAATTTATCTTTTTGTGGATTTTCAATTAGAATAAAATTTTTATTCTGCCTTGCATATTTTTCTGCAATTTTTTTATTGCGGGTTAAAAAATGTGTTTCTCCTGTTGCGGGATTGACGCCTTCGTTAATGCCAGCTTCCCAGGCATTCCATTCCCAGGTTTTTTGCTTTGATTTTAGATCAAATTCCAGAATAGTATCCACACCACTGGAAGCCACCAGAATGCTGTCGCCTTTTTCATTGAATTTAACCGTATGAATATAGGATAACCAGGGGTGCTGGATAGTCGTTTGTTGACCCTGGTCAATATCAAAAGTATAGATTTTATTTTCTGATGAAATTGCCAGCTGGCGGTTTCGAAAATCAATGCCCCGGGCTTCTTGATATTTTGCTATTATTTTTGATTCAGAAAGTTGACCATTTTTAATTTTTGCATATACCAGTCCTCCCTGAGCAGGCTTGCGGCGTTTTACACTTCCTGAACGAGAACGTTTTCTTGACTCCAGATAACGCTTTCTGATCGCTTGCAAGTTAAAACTTTTAACAGTTAGGAAAAGCTCTATATTGGCAAAATTTTCGGATTCGGTTTTAAAATTACTGAGATCGATTTCTTTCATATTATTCCTGAACTAAATTATTCAATTGTTGGGCTAATTGTCGGGTCAATTCTCGGCGGTTGTACTTTTTTACTTTGTCCGGATTGGGACATAATTTTTCCAGAGAATTCTTTTGCCATTTCCGAAAACATTTTAGGATATACTTTTTTATACCTTCTTTTTCATTATAGTCAAACATTGGTCCGCCATCGACTTCCTTGATAATTTTTGCGGCATCACCATCGGGAGGGCCAATCGAGAGAAGGGGACTACCACTGGCCAAATATTCAAAAATTTTACCGGTCAAAATGCCTTTGTTGTCAGCAGCCTGAGGAATAGGAAAGAGCAATAATGAAGCCATCTTCATTCGAGTGACAGCCACAGAATGGGGAACATAGTCTTCAGTCGATAAATGTTCATCAAGGCCGAAAATATTTAGCGACTCCATGATATCTGGATGAATTTTACCGGTCAGTTTAAGTTTGAAATTTTGGGCGAAGTCCTGATTTCCCTGAACAATTTCACTCAGAGCTTTCCAGAGTTCTTTAATATTCTGATTGGATTTAAAATTTCCAATATAGGAAAGAGTAAATAACCCATCCTTTTCTATTGCATCGGTTGTATTTATATCTGTTTCATCAAAACCATTAGGAATAAAGAAATAAGATCCTGTTGCCTTACTTTTGAATTGCTTAATTAATTGTGGGCTGACTGTTGTCACACTATCAGCATTTTTGAGTACTGACTTTTCCATTTTTATATCTAATTGATTGGAAATTGGAAAACGCTTTAAATGCTGGTAGTAATAAATCTCAGTCCAGGGATCCCGAAGATCAGCAATCCAGGGTAATTTAAATTTTTTAGCGAGCATTTTTGCTGATAATTGCAAAGAATGAGGAGGAGAGCTACTTAATATAGCATCAATATTATGTTTCCTGATCAAGTGGGTTGCCCGACGATAAACTGGAAAAATCCAGCCTATACGAGCGTCAGGTATGAATAAATTAGCTCGAATCCATTTTGATAATTTTTCAAGAGGCGAATTCTGTTTTTCGCGCGAAAGGACTCCAACAGGAATAGTTTCTTGAGCATCTTTGCCTGTCAATTTTCTGTATAATTTGTAAGGCTCTAGAGCCGGAATTCTATAAACAGGAACATTATCGGGAACATCTTCAAACAAAGAAGGATCAGTAGCAGGAAAATCGCCATTTTTAACAGTGATCACTACTGGATTCCAGCCAAATTCTGGTAAGTATTTGATAAATTTTAGCACTCGCTGAACGCCAGGCCCGCCAGCAGGCGGAAAATAGTAAGTAATGATTAATATATTTCGTGAAATTTTTGTCATAGACAATTTTATATCATACTAATTTATTTTCCTATAAAGTTTTACCAAAGTATTTTTCATTCTTTGCCAGCTATATTTTTGGCGTTCTCTGGAAATATTTTTTGCTATTTTGTGTTTATCACAGGAGGTGAAATACTCAATAACTGCCTTAGAGATTGCTTTCGAATCTTTAGGCTCGACAACAAAACCGGTTTTGCGATCATGAACAACTTCTGGTAGTCCACCTACATTGGTGACAACGCAAGGCAAATTATAGGCCAGGGCAATCTGGGTAATTCCACTTTGAGTAGCGCTAATATAAGGAAGTACTAGAATATCAGCGGCAGAAAAATAGAGATTGACCTGATCATCGGGCACGTATTGATCCTGGACTACTATATCTTCTGCTACTCCACTTTCCTGAATAAGGTCGAGATAATTTTGTTTATTATGATAAAATTCGCCGATAATCAATAGTTTCCCGCCAATCTTAGAATGGATTTGGGGATAGGCCTGGATCAAATATTCCAGACCTTTGTAATTCCTGATGTAGCCAAAATATAACACCAAAGGTTCATCAGTTTTTATATCAAGTTTTCTGCGGGCGCGACTCGATTCTAGAGCTTTACCAAAAACATTGTATAAAGGATGGGGATTGTATTCATACGGGGCTCGAGGAACAATTTTCAAAAGATCGGAAGTCACTGAACGCGATTGAATAAGAAAACCATCAGCAGCATTAAAAAAGAATTTTGTAAGCACTCTATCCAGAGGAGAGCCTTCATGTGGGGCAACATTATGACAAAGGCTGATTATCTTTATGTTATTATCTCTGTATTTTATCATTCTGGTAATTGTGCTAAGAAGTAGGGAAAAGAAAGGTTGCCAGAATTGGATTATTACCAGATCATAATTTTTGGAGATAATGTATTGAGCAGTTTTAGTCCAGCTGCGGGGGTCAAGAAAATCGAGCATTCTCAGTGAGGGGATATGGCTAAATTTTTTACTCTGTTCGTATTGGGTCTTGCCGGGAAATATTAATTTTGGATAAAGCCGCTTGTAATTGATTATATCAACATTATGGCCTTTGGAAAAATTTTCATATAGCAGATTGGTGTGTAGTGCAATTCCACCTCGATAGGGATAAGCCGGTCCTATAATTGCAATTTTCATTTCCGGGTATCATTTTTTCTTTTATTAAAATAGGTTATCAGTTCTCCGATCAAACCGATCGAAAAGGATTGAATTCCAAAAATTAATAATAAAGCGCCAAATAATAACATGGCAAAATGCTTATTAAAGGGTTCATTATAAACGTATTTCAGGATTAGAACATAAAATTCTGAAATCAATCCGAAAAACAGAAAAATAATTCCACTGATTCCAAAAAAGTGCATAGGTCTTTTCATATATTTGGTGATAAAAGTGACGGTGATTAGATCAAAAAAGCCCCGCCAGAAACGGTTAATACCATATTTGGTCTCACCATATTTTCGAGGAAAGTGACGCACCTTGCGCTCTCCGCTGGTAAAACCCTGCTGGCCGGCAATTACAGGTACATAACGGTGCATCTCCCCATACAATGTAATATTTTTAACCACCTCGCGTCGATAAACTTTGAGGCCATTATTGAAATCATGAAGCTTAATGCCACTTAACAATCGGGTAAAATAGTTGAATATTTTGCTGGTGTGTTTCTTGACAAAAGGATCTTTACGATCTTTTTTCCAGCCACTGACCAGGTCAACATCTGTTTCTACTAATTGGTCAGCCATTTTAGGAATAGCATAGGGGTCATCTTGTAGATCAGCATCAATTGTGGCTATATATTTACCTCTCGCTGCTGCAAATCCCGCATTTAGGGCTTCGGCTTTTCCTTTATTTGTCAGAAAGTCAACCTGAGTAATATTGCTATAAGAATCGGCCAGCTCTTTCTCAATAGTTTTGGAGCCATCTTTACTACCGTCATCAACAAAGATGATCTCCAGATCGTAAGAACTTTTCTCAAAAGCATCCTGCAGTTTTTTGTTTAATTCTTCTAGAGAATCCCGTTCATTATAGACGGGAACGACGACACTGATCAAATCTTTATCTTGTGACAACTGAAACCTCTCGTTTTAATTTTGCCAGAGTTTCAAAGTTAAAATCAGATAAATTTATCTCAATGCGAACAGGATTGGTAATATTTTCCAGTATTAATTTGGAAGGAAGAAGGATATTGCCATTTAATTTATATTCTTTATAAAGTACTCGCGCTACTTTTTTGTTGCTGTCATAGAAAGTAATTTTTTCTACGTAATTTTCTTTCTCATCTACCTTATAACGGGCAGTAAGTTTTCGGGCAGATTTATAGGTGATAATATTATTGACGCTGTCTTCCAAACTTTGATGATAGGAGTCGGAAATTGGAATACCAAGCAGAATCTTGCGGAATTCAGAGACTGATAATTTATTATCAATAGTTAGATAGGAATAATTGCCGGGCAGTTTTTTGCCTTCCATATGCTCATTTTTTCTTTGTAGCCAGAGATGAAAGTGATCATTATTCATTGTGAGATGGGCTAATTTTCTTCCAATCAGGTCTTTAAATTGGATTTGCAGGGAATCAATAGTATTATATTCCAATTTTGCAAATAAATTTCCATTTTTATGGGTCTGACTAATATTGATGTGACCATCCATCTTTATATTGACGAGTTTGGAAAGTTGTTTGTAGCGATCATTGATTTTGCATTCTCTGCTGACAATCGGTTCTGGAACAATCTTGGCAGGTTTAACTGAGCAGGATGATAGATATATCAATACCAATATTACGAAAATATTTAGGTATTTAAGCGGTTGTTTTTTAGCAATTATCGTGTCAATTGTTAGATTCAAGTTCTTTAGCCTCCTGATAATAATTTTGCGCTTCTTTTTCTTTGCCCATTTTTTTGTAAATATCACCTAAATGTTGATAGATTTCAGCATTTCCATTCTCAATTTGGTCCAGAGCCTTTTTGATCCAGCTGGCTGCTTTGCGCGGCTTATCCATTTTGAAATAGATCCAGCCCTTTGTGTCTAAATAGGATGGATTATTCGGCCTGAGTTCCAGGGCTTTGTCAACATATTTAAGCGCTGAATCCAATTTGTATCCGCGTGTCGCCCAGCTGTAGGCCAGATTATTGAGAGCAATGGCATCTTTGGGATCATTTTTGATCAATGCCTGATAAAGACTGTCGGATTTATGGTATTGCTTTTTCTGATCCCAGCTATTGGCCAGCATATGAGCAGCTTCAGTGTGGTTCCTGTTTATTTTTATAGATTTTTTCAAATGCTCGATTGATTTAGAAATGTTTCCCCGTGAATAATAGATTGAACCTTTTAAGTAGGGAATATCAGCATTCTCTGTAAATTTTAAAGCAGCTGAATCCAGAATATTCAAGGCGGAACTGTCCTGATCATAGTTACTATAAAGAGAGGCTAAGTTAAGATAATGAATAGTTTCGTCAGGAAATTGCTCTATCAATTGTTGCAAACTTTTTTTGTTCTGCTGAAAATTTTTGCCACTTACTAATAGACTGCTAAGAGTTCTCTGATACTGTTTTTCACCGGGATTGATTTCGACCAATTTCTCATAGATATAAGTTGCCGTTTCAAGGTTCTTATTACCTAGTGCTATTCGAGCACGAATGCGTAAATATTTTTCGTTTTCAGGCTCAAGTTTGACAAGTCTATCAAAGAGAGCACTGGCTGAATCTACATTTCCTCTTTCCAGATGTATTTTTGCTAATTCTTCCAGAGCCGGGACCTGATCAGGATCCTGATCAATTATGTTATTCAGAATTTTTCGAACTGTATCTATACGATTTGTTTCTTTGAGAAGAAGACCAGCATATTTGTAGCTGAAATCCAGATTATCGGGATTTTTGCTGTGCAAGTACTGATATTCTCCAAGACTTTTTTTGGTTTGGTTGGAAACCAGGTAAAGATGAGCTAAAAGTTGCCTAACTTCAAGTTTTTCCGGGCTAAGTCTTTTAGCTGTCTGAAGAGCTTCCAGAGCCGGTTCAATTTTGCCCATATTCATGTAGGATTTGCCCAGCTGCAAATATATTATTGTAGATGAAGAATCATGTCGAATTGCGTCCTGATATTCCAGAATGGCCTGGGGATATTGATTATTCAAGTAGTACAGCTCTCCATTTAGAAAATGCTCTACTGCAACAGGGTCATAGCTATCAACACGGGTTTTTTTAATCTGTTTATCACGAACTGGTGTCTTTTGAATTAACGAACAGGAGGAAAAAAACAGCAAGGTCGCTATTAGAACAAATATTGATTTAATAATATTTTTTTTCACAGATTTTCTCAAATTTAATTAACTGTTGAATCTAAATAATTATTCATAATCGGTTCTAAAATCTTTAGCAGCAATATTAATGCCCCGGATTGATAGTGGTCATGAATAATTTAATATGCCCTGCGTTGATAGGAAACAGGGCATATTTTTAGAATTGTCTTTATTTGTAGACTTCCTTTTTATTGCAATCACATACTTTTACTATTCTGGTCTTAAACTTGAGCGATTTTCCATTATCTACTGAATCAATATGTTTGACCAGTTTGATTTCAGCTCCGCACTCGGGGCACTCCTCTCCATGGGCTTTTTGAGCTGTTTTCTTTGTTTTCTCTGCAAATGTTGGTGACATTATATTCTCCTTTTATATTTTTAAGATTGATACATTGTTACTTGATTTTTTCCAGCCTGTTTGGCTTCATACATGGCTTTATCAGCATTGGCAAAAATATCTTTGTAATTTTCTCCATCCCGGGGAAAGGAGGCAAATCCAATACTGACTGTTATATCATGTTCCCCATCGCTATTTTTAAATCTAAAATTTTCTATATTACTGCGAATTCTTTCAGCAGTGTCGTTGCAGTCGTTTTTGTCAGCGTTGACCAGAATTATTGTAAATTCTTCTCCACCATATCGGGCGACTGTATCAATAGAACGCACACTGCCAAGGAGTACACGGGCAATTTTTTTGAGGACAAAATCACCAAAAGGGTGACCGTGAATATCATTGACATCTTTAAAATCATCAATATCGAGGACGAGCAATGTCAGAGTGTTATCATAACGTCTTGCACGTTCTATTTCCCGTTTAAGCGTGTCAATAAAAGCCCGACGATTATATAACTGGGTTAGGCTGTCAACGGTTCCTAGAGTTTTTGCTTTCTGATATTTTGAGAGGGCCTGGCTGGCTCTGTTAAATGAGTTGCAGAAGAATGTCAATAGAGTTAGATCCTGTTTGGTATAATTGTTAGCATTTTTGCTTTCGAGAATGATACCGCCTGGTGTATTATTGCTGAAAGCGATTTTTTTTCCAATAGCAGAACGATAGTGAAGGCTTTCCATATCATCGGGAAGAAAGCGGAATTCCAGATGACTTTTATCATAATCCGGAATGAATATTTGGCCTGCATCGGTTATTACTTTTGGCAGTCCATTACGATTATTTATATGGGTGCCCATAGGTGTTTCAGTATCTTCACCATCAATATATTCGATACTTGTCTCATAAGTCGAATCACTGGTATTTTTTGAAAAGACTGTCAATTTATCGTAAGAAAAATATTTATTGAGTATCCTACATGATTTTTTGAGAAAATCCAGACGGGAAAGATCAAGCGATATATTTTGGTGAAAATCGGCAATATCCTGCAAAAATTTGATTTGATTCGATTGCAATTCCAGAGCATCAACCTGCCAGATGAATTGTGAGAAAAGGTGAGCAAAATTTTGAGCTAAAGCGGCCGAACCATTATCCCAAATGTTCTTTTGGTTACTATCAAGTCCAATTATACCTACAAATCCTCCTACAATCACAGGAATCAGCATAAGAGAATTGATCTCTTGAGAATCGTTGTAATATATAAGGTAGGTGCTGTCAAATTGGGAACGGTCATAGATTTTAGGCTTTTCCCGTCTTGTTATGTCACTATAGATTGACCCACCTATTTTAAATTCTTTGGAAAGGGATACACTATTTTTCGAAGTATAATTTTGCAAAATATACTGTTGATCCTGCTTATTATAAAGGTAAAGAAAAGTAGTATGAGCATTGAAGGATTTGCGGATTAGTTGTAGAAGTTTACCAGTCAATTCTTTGTAATTCTTCTGAGCATCAATGGAGGTATCCATGGGTACATTGTCAACTTTTTCAGTTTTTCTTTCTTGAGGTCGGGAATTTTGACTGGAAAATTTATAAACGGTACGAATTTCCACAAGCAAGTAGATGAAATAGGCCAATACTCCGGTGAAAACAAATGCATTTAGGACGTAGTGAAAAAAGTTCGGTATATTGTTGAGGAGCCTTGCCCCGGGATATACCAGAAAAAGAAACAAAAAGAAAAGTAGAACAAATCCAATTAATATTATATATAAAAAATTCTTCATAATTCACTACTATTTTAAGCACCCAAAGATACTATTTAATTGTTTAAAAATCAACGGAATTATTCCACCGTGACCGCCTAAATGACAGGTGAAATTGAATTCTGCTGTAAAATTTATAGTATTAGGGATTACAGCAACGGTTTTTAATGTTGCTGTATTGGAATGAAAATGGGTAATAAAATTTCCAGCCGAGTTATTGACCTTTAACAGGAGTGATCTTCTTTTTTAGATTTTCAAGTCTGTCCTGATCTACTGAGTCGGAGTGACCATTTCCAATCGAATCCTGATGATAAGGAAGACCTTCCTGGGTCACAAATTGTTGCTGTGGAGAATCCATTTGTTTTTGATTCAATTTATCTTTAACAATTTTGGGAGTTGTAGTGCTGGAAGCAGGCGCCATATTTTGATACTGGTGAATAGAAAAGGCCGTTATTAGAATAACTAATGCTGCGGCAAAACCATAGGAAAGAGCGGGAATTTTGTTGAAAAAATCAAAAAAGCCGGATGGTTGACTTTGGTTTTCTCTGATCTGGAGTATTTTGTTGCGCAGATTGGTATGGAATTCCGGGCTGAGTTCAGGTACAGGAATATTCTGAAGCTGTTTTTTAGTAGATTTAATGCTATTGAAAAGCTGGCTGCATTGAGGGCATTCTTCTAAGTGCTTTTCGAAAAAATCTTTGTCGTTGTAATTAATCTCTCCGTCCAGGTAGTTGGAAATCAATTGTTTAAAATAGTAACAGTTTTGCATATTTGCTTATCACCTCTCTATTTAGTTTAAAATTTTATTAATTTCTTCCTGTAACTTAATCCTAGCTCGATTTATTCTGGATTTTACAGTTCCAAGAGCGACACCGGTAATTTTACTAATTTCATCGTAAGAAAGTTCCTGAATATCTCGTAAAATTATAACTTTTTTTGAGTGGTCGGGGAGATTGGTCAGAGCTCGCTGGATAACTTTGGGGTCAGCAGCGGCAGTTGGCCGTTCAATATTTTCGGTTTCATCTTCATCTTCCAGAGTATTTTCCCAATCTCTTTCGCCGAAATTAGAAAATGAGTAGGTTTGTCGGGTTTTCCACTTGCGTAGTTTGGTTTTGGCAAGATTCCCGGTAATGGTAAAAATCCAGGTGGAAAATTTGGCGATAGGGCGATAGGAATGTTTATTTTGATAAACTTTCAGGAAAGTGTCTTGAACAATATCTTCTGCCACGCTTCGATCATTGACATAGCGATAGGCAAAATACATTAGCCTTTTTGAAAAGCGGTTGACTAATTCTTCAAAGGCTGACTCATCGCCCTCCTGAAATCTTTTCATCAATTCTTCGTCTGTAATTCTATTATCATTCTTATTTTTATTCATTAATCCTCATTTATTATTTAGTGGAGCTTGAATCTATTATTCTGATAATTAAAGGTATAATAACTTCCTTCGGCTTAAGAGAACTTGATTTACCCATCAAATCAGCTTTTCTGATTTGGGTGAAAA
This sequence comes from bacterium, assembly GCA_035312185.1. Taxonomy (GTDB): domain Bacteria; phylum Fidelibacterota; class UBA2242; order UBA2242; family JAFGTP01; genus JAIPHI01. The sequence continues at coordinate 2,025 of DATGCI010000148.1, read as the reverse complement.
TGTATTCAAAATCAGCCTTTTTATAAAGGTTGTAAGATTTTTGCAATTTATCCAGCTGCTTTTGTCTAAAATAAGATTTTTTGTCCTTGCCAGGGTGATGGATTTGATAGTAGGCCCAAATATCTAAAAATCTATTATACAACATTATAATTAGGTAAGGAATTTTAGCTCCATTTTTAATCAAAATCATGCAAATATTAATTGCTTGATAATAATTTTTGTTCCCAATAGCGTCCAGAAAATCGTATATCTGATATTGTTTTTCGCCGCCTACGATCTCTTTAATATCATCGACTGTGATTGTTGCACCTTTATCTAAACCTACTGTCACTTTTTCTAATTCTGCAAATGTATGGGATAAAGAATCATCGGTTTCAGCGATTAAAAGTTCGCGAGCGTCAGGTTTGATTTGATAGCCCTGTCTCTTTACAAATTTGTTGACATATTCAGGATAATATTTTGGGAAGGGAGTATAAACTTTGATTTGATGGGCTTTTTTGCCTAGTTTTTTGATAAGAGCATTCTTGTTTTCAGTTGTTAAAATAAGCAAAATATTTTTATCAATAGAAGCAAAATATTTTAGAAGTCGATCCTGATATTTCTTTTTTATTTTGTCAATATCTTTATAGATGACTATTTTTGTGCTGGAAAATAGGCCGACGGAATACAATTCTTCCAAAAAATTTCTATCAATTTCATCCTTTTGGGATTTCTGTACTTTTCCGTAGAATATTTCTCTTTCATCACAATCGAAAGATTTATAAAGCGCATTCAAAATTTTTTGACGAAGAAAAAAATCGTCACCAAGCAGGAGATAAACTGGCTTGAGATTGCCTTTTTCGATTTTGTTTAATTCATTAAAAAATGAAGCCAAATATACTCCTCTTTATAGAAATATTAAAACCAGAGCAGCGACAATAAGGCAGTATGGGGCAAACAAACTGAATTTGCCACTTTCCAGAATTTTGAGTAAAAATTTAATAGCTAAATAGCCAATAACAAAAGCTGTTATCATTCCTACTAATAAAATTCTGATTCTAGGACCATCTATATTGCCGGAAAATAGGTCTGCCAATGTAAATACCATTGATCCAGCAATAGCCGGTATGGCCAGTAAAAAGGAAAATCGAGCTGCCTCTTTGCGGGAAATTCCTGTGAAAAGCCCTGCACTAATGGTCATACCAGAGCGAGAAATACCGGGAAAAATGGCTAGCATTTGGGCCATTCCAATCAAAATTGACTTTCCGGAACTTAAAGATTGAGAATGGATTCGAATATAGCGAGTTGACCACAGAACTACTCCGGTAAATATTAAAGAAAAACCTACTAGATTAACATTGTGAAAGATACTTGTAAAAAAATCTTCAAGGAAAATTCCGGCAAGAGCAGCAGGAATTGTTCCAATTATAACAAATATGCTGAGTTTAAAATAAGGGTCGGACTGAAAATTATACTTTGGTCTGCTAAGTCCTGAGAAAAAACTTTTTATCATTTCAATTATATCGGAGAAATAGATGACAACGACACTTAAAAGTGTACCAAAATGGACAAAAACTTCGAAAGATAGGCTTTCCATTTTGAGACCGAGTAATTTTTGGAAGATGACTAGATGTCCACTACTACTTACTGGCAAGAATTCTGTTAGTCCCTGTAATGTCCCAAGAATAATACTGTCAAGATAATTCATTTAAGTAACTCCTAATCATAGATATGTTGTCTATCAGCTTGTAAATTTATCTCTCAAAAAGTAGTTTCGCAAGGATACTGTCAGTTTTTCCTGCTGATGGAGTGCAGGTAAAATTTTGTTGACAAAAGAAATGCAGAATTATAAATTAGGGTGCTTTTTATCAGCCCCGATGGCTCAATTGGCAGAGCAGCGGCCTCTTAAGCCGACGGTTACAGGTTCGATTCCTGTTCGGGGTACTTTAAATAAAAACAACAACTTACAATTTAAGATGATAGCCCTGAAACCACAAAATCAGGGCTATTTTGCTGATATTTAGGCTTCAATTCCGTAAATAACCA
>DATGCI010000147.1:0-21778 GCA_035312185.1 bacterium | reverse complement strand
ATTTGAATCGTTATCAAGGTGATATTATTCAATATATGAAAGCCAAACTCCAGATTGCTACAAATCAGACCATAAATGACTTTTATTATTATGATAGTAATGACCAACTTCTCATAAAAAATATCCCCAATAACACTAATTCTTCCCCCTATGATCAAAATAATAGCTACAAGGATTTTATTGATTTAAAAGAAGATGGAAACATTATTTTGCAGAATGGCTCAAAGCTCAAAATTAGAGGTCGCCATAATTATAAAAATATTCTGGCTGCTACTGCAGTTTGCCAGCATTTTCAAATTTCAAAGCAGCAAATATTAGAACAGTTGAGTAGTTTTAACGGGCTTGCTCATCGCCTGGAATTTGTAAAAGACATCAACGGAATTGAATTCTATAATGATTCCAAAGCCACCAACATTGATTCAGTCATTCAAGCTTTGACAAGTTTTAAGCAACCAATGTATTTGATAATGGGTGGTCGTGATAAGGATCTAGATTTCAGTGAACTTCTCCCCTATCTGAATTCCAGTATTAAAGAAATCATTTTGATAGGAGAGGCTGCTGACAAAATCCAGAAACAATTGCAAAATAAAAGGCCAATTACCAGGAAAAAAGATCTGGAGCAGGCTATTCAGCACGCCTACAATGAATCCAGTTCTGGCAGCGTAGTGCTATTATCGCCGGGCTGTGCCAGTTTTGATATGTATGATAATTACAAAGAGCGGGGCAAACATTTTAAAGCCCTGGTAAATTCTTTACAGGAGCAGAGATAATATGTTCAATTTTGATCTCGATCCGGAAAAAATGAAAGTTGATCGTCCCTTTTTAATCACAACCGGAATTCTTTTGGTTCTGGGACTGATCATCTTGTATAGTGCCAGCCCTTACATGGCTGAGGCATTATACGGCCAACCCTACCGCTTTATCTCTGGTCAGTTGAAAAATATTTTTATCGGACTAATTGCCGCCGCTTTTATCTATTTTTTCATAGATTATCGTAAGTTAAAGAATTTTGCCTTTTTCTTTGCTATTCTATTTATAATTCTTCTTATAGTGACCAAGATCTATGGTGATCGAAATCCCAATATGGATGCTTCTCGCTGGCTGCCTTTAGGTGTATTCAATATGCAGACTTCAGAATTTGCCAAGCTAGCCCTAATCCTCTATCTGGCTTCATTCTATGATCGCCATGATGATCATCTCGATGATTTTAAAATTGGATTTCTCCCTCCATTAATAATTATGGGACTTACAATAATTCTGGTTATTATTGAACCCGACTACAGCAGTGGCGCTTTAATCGCCTTTACCGCAGTTCTGGTTATGTTTTTAGGTGGTGCTAGATTACGGCACTTATCAATATTTGTTGTCTTATTTGTAATGGGCTCAATATTTGTGGTCTTGAAATCACCTTACAAGCTGGAAAGATTGACTACACTTTTTAATCCATCGAAAGATCTAAGCGGAGCCGGTTATCAATTACATCAATCTTTGATCAGTCTGGGGAATGGTGGAATTTTTGGTCAGGGTCTGGGAAATGGCGTGCAAAAGGAACTATTTCTTCCTGACTGTCATACTGATTTTATATTTTCTGTTGTTGGTGAAGAAATGGGCTTTGTTTTTTCGACAATGATCTTAGGTGGTTATTTATATTTATTCTGGAGGGGACTAAAAATAGCTATGAAGGCACCCGATAGTTTTGGAAAATTGCTAGGATTGGGATTAACATTTTCATTGTTCCTGTATGTTTTGATTAATGTTGGTGTTGTATGCGGTCTATTACCAGTCACAGGAGTACCATTGCCTTTTATGAGTTATGGCGGTTCTGCTATGCTTTCCAATCTAATCATCGTAGGCCTTTTGTTAAATATTTCCCGCTACTCACAGGAAGAAAAAAATTATCGAAGAGATTATATTATCAATGGATAAGAAAAAGACAAAAATATTATTTTGTGGAGGAGCAACAGGTGGTCATTTGTATCCAGCCATTGCTCTAGCTGAACAATTTATAGATCTGCTGGGTAAAGATCGTATTGAGTTGCTCTTTATTGGCAGCAGCTATGGACTTGAAAGCCGTGTATTGCCCGAAAAAGGATACAATTTTAAAAGTATCTGGATCAGAGGTATTCAAAGAGGATGGCGCTGGCAACAGCTCAAGGTCAATTTACTGGCTCCTTTTCGAATTGTCACCAGTCTTTTCCAGTCTATATTTTACATTAAACAATTTTCTCCTGACTTTGCTATAGGCACTGGTGGATATTCATCAGGTCCTCCTCTTTACATTGCTGATAAAATGGGTATAGATCTCTTTCTTCAGGAACAAAATGTTTACCCAGGAGTGACTACTCGCTTATTAGCCAAAAAAGCTCGAAAAGTTTATACTGCCTATCAGAGCACAAATGAATACATCGATAATACTGACAATAAAGGAATGCCACTTCGCAGGTCATTTCAAAAATTGGATAAAAAAGAAGCTCTGGAATATTTTGATCTGGATACCGATAAAAATACGATCTTCATGTTTGGTGGCAGCCAGGGTTCCCGAGCATTGAATCAATTTTTGGCTAAAAATATCACAAAATTGATCCAGGAATTTGATTGCCAATTCATCTGGCAAACAGGGCGCAAAAATTTTTCTGTCTATGGTAATAAATTTGCGAACAAAAAAAATATTTACATTACACCTTACATAGATCACATGGATCGGGCCTATTCGGCCTGTGATCTGGTTTTGTCGCGAGCAGGAGCATTGAGTTTAGCAGAAGTATGCGAATTTGGCAAGCCCTCAATTTTGGTTCCTCTCCCTATTGCTGCTGCCAATCATCAAGAAAAAAATGCTCGTGACCTGGAAGATAAAGGGGCAGCGATTGTAATTCTGGAAAAGAATTTAACCTATTCAAATTTCAAAAAAGCCCTTAAACCACTCTTATCCAGACCCAATAAACTGGAAAAGATGGGTAATCAAGCTCAAAAACTCGCCAATCCCAGGGCTGCTAAGCAAATTGTTAATGATATTTTAAAGATAGAAGGTATTCTATGAATAATGGTTTACCGGAATATATTCATTTTGTAGGAATTGGAGGAATAGGCATGTCTGGCCTGGCGGAATTTCTGCATAAAGAGGGCCATTATATAACTGGCTCCGATCTCAAAAAATCAGAAAACACCCGACGTCTGAAAAAAATGGGCATACCTATTTGCTATTCTCATAACAAAAGCAATATTGGGAAAGCTGGATTAATTGTCTATTCATCAGCAATTCCACCTGATAATCCAGAAAGACAGATCCTTGATATTCCCACAATAAAACGAGCTACTATGCTCAATCGAGTCATGAAACGGCGTCCCTATCAAATAGCTGTCTGTGGTATGCACGGCAAAACTACCTGCTCCTCAATATTGACCCATATTTTTACTGAAGCTGAAAAGGATCCAGCAGCGTTACTCGGTGGAATTTTACAAAGCAGCGGCACAAATATCCGCTATGGCAAAGGCGATTATTGCATAGTTGAGGCTGATGAATATGACCGCTCTTTTATGGAATTGTATCCCACACACGGATTAATGACTAATATTGAGTCTGAGCATCTTGATATTTACAATTCACTGCTGGATATAAAAAATACATTCAGCCAATTTGGCCAGCGGATTTCAGGCCAAAACAATCTGGTTGTTTGCGCCGATGATGAAAATATACAAGATATTCTCAGCGACCTTTCTAATGCAATCACCTATGGGCTTAATGATGCCGATTATCTGGCCACAAATTTACAATTTGACAAAGATAAAAGTAGTTTTGATGTAGTAATAAAAGGTGAAAAGGCAGGACGGATAGAAATTGTTCTTCCTGGGAAGCATAACATTTTAAATGCTCTGGGCTGTCTGGCAATCGCCGATCTATGTGGTCTAGAGTTTGATAAGATTAAATCTGCTCTGGCCAGTTATTCCGGTTCAAAAAGACGCCTGGAAGTAAAATTCAAAAATGATGATATAATATTAATTGACGACTATGCCCATCATCCCACAGAAATTGAAGCAACTTTGCAGGGGTTAAAGCAATCCCGTAATAACCGCATTATTGCCATTTTTCAACCACATCTTTATTCTCGTACTCGTGATTTTCACCAGGAATTTGCAAACGTTCTGAAGATAGCCGACCGATGCTTTGTAACTGAAATTTATCCAGCCCGTGAAAAACCAATTGAAGGTGTTACCAGTAAAATGATAACAGATTTGGATGAAAATCTAAAATTTTACAGCAAGGATAAGATAGTTGATAAAATCAGAGAAATAATGCAGCCTGGAGACATTATCATAACTCTGGGGGCTGGCGATATTAATACAATTCATGAGGATTTAATTAAAATTATCAAAGCAGAAAAAGAGTAAAATGCCTGAATATCAGCCCAATAAAGAACCGAAAAGAAAAAAAATACGCTACAGTATCATACTGATTGTTTCCATTCTTTTAATAGCTGGAATTACCTATTTGGCCCGGAAATGGTGTGACTTCCGCAAAATTTATAAAGTTGATAAAATAACAGTTTCAGGGACTTTCATCTTGACTCAACCAGAAATTCACAAAAAAATTGAGAGCCATATCGCCAACAAGAATCTTAAGCAGATAAATTGTGACACTTTACAAAAATCACTTGCTGAGCTTCCTTATGTGGAAGCCAGTAATGTAGTCAAACGGTTTCCCGATGGACTGGATATTCAAATTGTTGAACGCATTCCTCTCTGCTATTTAATCACTGATGATAGTAATTATGTTCTTGATGCTAGAGGTACTGTCCTGCCTGTTCCTGACAATTCCATTAACACCAATCTGCCTTTAATCACAGGCAAAGAAATTGGTTCAACAGTGCAGATAGGTAAAAAGGTACAATCACCAACGATTAACCTGGCAATAACCTTCCTTAACCAGTTAAAACACAGGCTACCGCCTATTTTTGCAAAGGTCTCCGAGATAAATTATGAGGAGAATAAAAAAGAGTATAATCTGTTTTTAAATTCCAATACAAAAGTATTATTGGGAAGAAAAAAAATCTATAATCGGTTGAATGTCTTAATCCATTTTATGAAACAATTACCAACTAAAAATGATATTGCTGATTATCAATATCTTGATCTGCGCTGGAAAGATCAGATCGTGGCCCGTTCTAAACATACTTGAAAAAGGACTGAAGCTTATGACCATTATCCCAAAAAAATCTTGTAAATATAATAGAACTGAAACTCGAAGTCTATTCTCTGATATAAAAATAAATAATGAGGTGAGTTTAATAAAATTTTCCGATCAGATTAACAATTCCTTGTAAAGAGATTAAAATTAAATTTATAAAAGAAAGTTGCCATAATGAAAAATATAGTTTCAGCATTAGATATCGGTTCTGAGAATATAAAAGCGGTAATCGCCGAAGTCAGTGATGATTACAAGCCCCGAATATTGACTTCAGTAATGGAAGAATCGGGCGGAATTAGAGATGGCGAAATTGTGGACATGACGAAAGCGAGTCGCTCTATCAAAAAAACAATTGATCAGATTAAAAATCAATCTGAATTTGAGCCCAGCGAATATTATGTCTCAATTACAGGCAATCATATCAAAGGCATTGATACTAATGGACTGATTTCAACTACAAAAAAGGACAGTTCTGGAGTAGAAGAGCCTGGTACAATTAACAAATATCATATCGAAAAAGTCAATGAAAAGGTGGAGGAAAATAGTATGGCCTGTCCTCTACCGGTGGATCGAGATATTTTGCACATTTTTCCCAAAGAATATATAGTTGATAATCGACGAGGAATCATTAATCCTGAGGATTTAACAGGACGCAGGCTAGAAATCAGGGCTCATTTAACAATTTACAGCACAACTGCCGCCCGCAATTTAATTCGCTGTCTGAAAAAATCAGGAGTAAAGGTCAAAGAATTTGTACTGCATTCCCTGGCGTCGGCATATTCGACATTATCGAAAGATGAAAAGGAGCATGGCACAATTCTGATCGACATTGGGGCTAATACTACGGATATTATTTATTATAGCCAGGGAAAAGTTCAATATACTGGATTTGTTCCTCAGGGCGGAAAAAATGTAACCCGTGACATTGCCCGAATGCTACAAATTAGCTCAAAAACAGCTGAAAATTTGAAAATTGAAAACGGTTTTGCCATGAAAGAAATGGCGCCCGCTAATAAAATTTTAGAAATAGAAGGTCTGTCAGGATATGATCCTTTTGAAATAGAACAAAGCCGGCTTGCGGAGTATATAGAAGCTCGAATGCGGGAAATATTTCAGGAGGCCAAAGTTGAGGCCAATAAAATCAATACACCTCGAGTCAGCAATCCTCCAGTGGTCCTGACTGGTGGAGGCGCTTTGATCAAAGGCAGTGCTAGATTATGCGAGGATGTTTTTGATACCAGTTGCAAGGTTGCCCGTCCAGTTAACTTTCAGGGCCAAATTGAGGATATTAACTCACCAATTTTTTCAGCGGGAACTGGTATGATCAATTATGCCCGTAAAAATACGAGTAAAAATAAGGCACAAATTCTACTGCAAAAAGCGCCGGTAAATCTAAGTTTTATAGAGAAAATTAAAAATTTTATAGATAGAATAATGTAATAAAAGGGGAAATCATGTTATTCGAATATGATGAGAATTTTAAAAGCCAGGGTGCAATTATCAAAGTATTGGGCATTGGCGGTGCTGGCTGCAATGCCATAAACAGAATGATCGAATCTAATATGCAGGGTGTTGAATTTATAGCAATTAACACAGATGTACAGGATCTTGCAGACAGTCGTGCTGATATAAAACTACAAATTGGCAGAGAAGAGACTAATGGTCTGGGAGCTGGTGCCAAACCGGAGGTTGCTCGACGTGCAGTAAGAGAGAACCTTGATCAGGTTGAAAGTATGTTGCAGGAAACAGACATGGTTTGTATTACTGCTGGAATGGGCGGTGGTACAGGAACAGGTTCTGCTCCAACTATTGCTAAAGTTGCCCGCGAGCAGGGCTGTCTTACACTTGCAATAGTGACCATGCCTTTTGAATTTGAAGGTCCTAATAAGTCCCAGGTTGCAGAGGAAGGTCTGGAAGAATTAAAACGAAATGTTGATACATTGATTGTAGTTCCCAATCAGCAATTGATCAAAATCGTGAATAGCGATACCAGTTTTGATGAATCTCTGCAGATTGCTGATAATATTCTTCATCAGGCTGTTAAGAGCATTACCGATCTGATCAATAATCAGGGTGTATTTAATCTAGACTTCGCCGATGTGCGTACAATAATGCAGGATAAAGGCGATGCCATAATGGGAACGGGAATTGCTTCAGGAGAAGCTCGAGCATCACTTGCTGCGCAGCAGGCTATATCGAGTCCTCTTCTTGATAATTTAAGTATCAGAGGTGCCGAAGGCATTTTGATCAATATTATTGGTGATACTAATCTGACACTTTATGAAGTTGAAGAGGCCTGTAAAATAATCCGGGAAGAAGCCGGTAATGATTCCGATACAATTGTAGGAATAATCAAAGATGATAACATTGATGACGAAGTTATCATTAATGTAATTGCTACTGGTGTTCAGAGAGAAGAACCGGACAATAATATTTCTACAATCGGTGATAGTTCCTATGAGCCTGAAGAAATTGAGGAAGAAAAATCAGTAGTGCAAGAAGAGAAAGAGGAGAATCAGTTCAAATTTCAAGATGAAATTGAAGAGGAAGAAGAACCGGCTTTTCCCAACTTTTCCAGTGATGAAGATTATGAGGAAAAACAGAAAAAAAGAGAGGACAAGGATATTCCCAGTATAATTCGTAAAAACATGGAATTGTTTAAATAAAATTTATAGGTCAAGATAAAAATGTAAAAAGAGTCACCTTCGATTTCGAGGGTGACTCTTTTGTTTTTCATCCAATTTTATGCTACAAATATGTCGCCCCTAGCGGGGCTAGGATTTGCGCACTAATCAGTATGATATCTTCAAATTAAACAGTGTGTTCACAAATTTATATTAGTAAAGATATTTATTGCTAGACAATATATTTTCTGGAATGTCTAAATTATAGCAAAAAGATTTCGATTCTCTTTTTAAAAAAAGAAAGTGTTACCAAATATTATTTATATTTAGAACCAAAACATTAATTATGGAAACGTTTATACAATTATTTTTATTATGAAGCCGGGGCAGCAGAGGCAACTCCAATTACTGTTTTTACTCCCGCTTTTTTGAGTGTACGAGCGGCGGAATCCATAGTTGAGCCTGTGGTAAAAACATCATCAACAAGAATAACTTTTTTTATATCATGCTGTTCATCAGTCACTTGAAAGGCATTTTTCATGTTTTCCCGGCGCTCCTGCTTTGTTAGGGTAGTTTGAGACTGAGTATTTTTAACTCGTTTTAAAATGTGCCTGTTTATTTTCAGACCAGCCTGATCAGCCAGGCCTTTCGATATAAGTCGGGCTTGATTATAGCCTCTTGTTCTATACTTTATCGGATGTAAAGGAATCGGCACTACAACACTATTAACAAGATCAGAAAGTGTTAATTTGTGGGCGATTTTTCTACCGATTAAATGGCCGAGAGACTGATACTCCTTATATTTCAGGTAATGAACCAAAGCCCGGTAATGTTTATTGAAAAGAAAAGTGATTTTGAGATCATCGAGGCTTTGGGGTACATCTTTTTTTGAGCGGATAGTTTCAGGTATAGGTGCCAATCCACGCAGACAATTATCGCAAACAGGTATTTTTTTCGAAGTAAATTTATTGTCACAAACGATACAAACAGGAGGGAAGATAAGATTTTGCAGTCCCCTGGCTAGGCCTGCAAATTTATTGGCTAGTTCACTATTTCTGGCTATTTTGATCATCAATTAAAAGCGGGTCATCTCTATGAAACGTCTCCAATTTTGGTCATGGAGTTCATTCCGGGCTGTAGAATGTACCAGTTCATACCGGCCAAAGCCCTGCATATCTACGAAAATAAATTCAACACCACCTTCTATATCATGATAAACCCATTTTCGGTAAGGCTTCTTATCTATTGAACTTTCATGTCTATCAATTTCATCAGGCTGACCATATTTTAATAATACTCTACCACGATCAGTTTTCCAGCCCTTTCGATCGCCTTCAGAAAATTTATTATTAGCCAGAATTATCAGATTCTGATAATTTTTCTGGGCTTCATTAACGACAGTATTAGGATTAGGATCCCGGGATTTCCAGAAATTAGACAGGAATTCTCTTTTCCCCTCCACATTGAGATCTTTGTAAAATTGTTTTTGTTTACGAGTAGCAATGTATTTCAAGGGACCAAAAATACTATCGAGCTGGGATTCATTAAAATTTTTCAGTCTGGAAAGATTCATTCCTGTATATTGCTGGCGATCAGGCACATTAACTATAAAAACCTGTTTGTTGACCCGGGCCGTATCTTTATTACGTTGATCTACAACAGTGGCAATAAGATCATAAGAACCGGAAGCTAAACCTTCTGTTTTGATTCCCGGCAAATAGACTTCAACTGCGCTAGGTCCCGGTTTTTTCTTCTCGATCCAATCAACATTGCGAACTACTTCTCCATCAGCATCTTCAATTGAATAAGATACCTGGTAAGGTTTTTTTTCACCCGTTTTCAAATTATAAATTTCATAAAAAGGATAGATAACCGGGTTAATTGCGCCAAAGATCAAATTAGCACTTGGTATAATATCATAACCGAAATATTTGCTGAATTTATTTTTATCTTCAGTTTTTTGTAGGTGGGTTGCCAGACAAAGATCACTGACCATTAGTTCCTCTTTTGGAAAGGTATCAACATGGACTTTATCCTTTAAAGTTTCTTTCTTACCGGTGTGCCTATCCCCTACTATCACTGTTAATTCATATTCACCAGGTGGGAGCTGAAAGCTTTTTAAATCGGGAATCAATTGACCCCTCATATCCGTTGTAGTATCAGAAAGATTATCAACTAAAGTCCATTGATCCCAGGTTTCTACTGAGTCACCTCTACTAAACATAGTTCTGATTAATATGCGGGATTGGTAAACATTCTTGCCTTCAACCTTTTTGAAATCAAAAAAGTTGCGAGGCATAGAATAGTAAACTTCTACAACTGAAACATTCCGGTTGCCCTTAAAAACCGCATAATCCATTTCAATACTAGCCAGGGCAGGAATCATTAGAAAAATTGTCAAGAATATGATCATAATTTTATGTTTAAATGAGTGCATAAGACCTCCTGAAAATTTTATATTAATTGTTGAATTTCTTCTTCCATTTTTGTGGAGACGATCTGAGAAACACCTTTCTCAGACATGGTTACTCCATATAGATTATCAGCTGCCGACATTGTTATTTTATTATGAGTAACTATGATAAACTGGGTATTGTCAGAGAAAGAATCGATCATTTCCAGAAATCGCCGGGTATTAGGATCATCAAGAGGGGCATCAACTTCATCAAGAATACAAAAAGGACTGGGTTTGACCTGGTAGATTCCAAAAACCAGGGCAATTGCTGTCAGGGTTTTTTCTCCTGCAGAGAGCATACGAATTGAACGCAATTTTTTTCCACCGGGTCGAGCAAAGATTTCTATTTTGGAATCCAGGGGGTCATCTCCTAGCAGTTTTAGATCAGCCTCGCCTCCTTTGAAAAATATGTTAAATATTGATTGAAAATTTTCTTTAATCTGCTCAAAAGTGGTCATGAATTTTTCCCGAGCGACTTCATCTATTTCTTCTATTATTTGCTGCAAAGATTCCCGAGATTCAACCAGGTCATCGCGCTGATCCTCAAGAAAGGAGAGCCGCTCCGATTCTTTTTCATATTCATCTTTGACTTCCATATTAACAGTACCAATCTTTTCCAGCCGTTTTTTCAGCCGCTCGACCTTTTTATCAGCTTTTTCAAGTTCCGGCAATTCTTGATCATAAAGTGGTTCTATGATTTCCTTTTCATATTGTTTGGTAAGAACTGCTTTGATCTCTTTTTGTTTAGAGCGGTAATCTGATAATTTCAATTCCAACTTTTTGATTTCTTCCGACAAATATTCCCTTGACTGACGCTTTTTCAACATCTCTTCATTAAGAGTTTGAATCTTTTTACGTTTCTGCCGGTATTTTTTACTGATGTGATAGACTTTATCTTTGTACTTTTTGACCTCCTTCTCAACTTCTTCCAGATCAAGCGTATTCTTTTGAATTTTTTGCGAGAGATCCTTATTATTCTTTTTTCTGGTTTCTATCTTCTGTTTATCGGTTCCCTTTTTCTGCTGGAATTTTTTAATTGATCTCAGCGCCGCTTTTTCATTTTCTCTGGCATTTCTCAGTTTATTTTTCAGATTTACACGTTCTACTCTAGCATTCTGAAGTGCAGTATTTTTCTTATTTAACTGTTCTTCTATCTGCTTTAATTCTTCTTTTTTATCTCCAATTTTACTATCCAGCTCGCTGATTTGTTTTTGTAATTTTTCCAGGCCTGGTGAATCAGTTTGTAGTTTATTTCTAAAATTTTTGATAGTAACTTTCAGATTAACCCGCTTTTCATTCCAGCTTTCCAATTCCGTATTGAGACGGTAGATTTTATTATCCAGTTGATCTTTGTGCTTTTCATTTTCTCTGATCCGGTTTTTGGTTTTTTCGATATTTGAAGACAGATTTTGTAGTTTGTTTTTTATCTGCTTTTTACGATGCTCTAATGAACTGAGTTCGCCTTCCAGATCTTCTTGATCAAAACTGAGTTGATCGTATTTTTTTTCAAATTCATTTAATTGGTCTTCTCTTCCTACTAACAGGTTGCCTGAAGCCTGTTCACCACCTGTCAAAAAGCCATTATTACTGATTCGGCCATGTTCAGTTACCAGAACTTTTTTGTCAAAATCGGGAGATTTTACCAATTCGTCAAAATCCTGATCATCACAAAAATAAACATCGGAAAATATAAAATTTTTAATAGCTTCCATTTCATTTCGACACTTGACATGAGGAGCAAGGGCTTTGGCACTATTGATTTGGCCATCATTCATTCTTCCATTTATTTCCAGATCCATAGGTATAATTGTAACCCGGCCTTTATCCAGTTGTTCCAGTTTGCTAATACTTTTGAGAGCGGCTTGTTTGTCATTAGCTACTATTAATTCCGATAGATCTGAGAGATAGGCTTCAATGGCCTGATAATATTTCTGATCAGTATAGATCAACTCCGAAAGAGCACCTTTAATGCCCGGGAATTCATCACGATTGTCAAGAATAAATTTAACAGCCGGTTCAAAGCCTTCTTTATTCTGGATCAATTCACTGTAAAAATCTATTTTATTCTGCAGTTTATCAAGTCGGGAGTCAAGTTTTCGTTTCTTCTTTAATAAACGGGTTCCCTTTTTTTTAAAATCTTCCTGTTTAACCTGCTCCTTATTCAGTTCCTGCTCTAGATTTTCCAGTTTCTTTTTTAGATCTTCTATTTTGCTTTTGTTTTCAGTTTTTTTGTCTTGTAAATTATTTTTGTTATTCTGGCCATTTTCAATTTTTGTTTTGATTTCATCAAGTTCTTTTTGGCGTTCTTCAATATTTTCTTTCAAATGATTCTGGCTGGCGGTTATTTCACTGGTTTTTCTAACCAGATCATAGCGTTGATCCTGTAGTTCGTTGAGTTCCTCTTCAATTTTTTTGTGTTTATCTTCAATTTTTTGAAATTTATCAGAAGCTTTTTCATATTCTTTCTTTTTTTTCTGTAATTGTTCATCAATTTGGGTGGCTTCTTTTTTTGATTCCTGCGAGCGCTGTTTTGCTGACTCTATATTTTTAGAAGAATCTTTGATTTCCTGTTCGAGTCTTTTGATATCTTCACTTAGATTATTTCTCTTTTCTTTGAAAACTCGATTATCAGCCTGCAAGCTATTACGTTGTTCTTTTTTTTCTTCCAGTGTTTCTTTATGTTGATCCAGTTTTTGCTCAATCTTCTCAAATTGCTTGCGATTTTTCTTGATGCTCGAGTTTATTTCTTCGATTTTCCCATTGATCTGTTCAACTTTGTTGTTTTTATCCTCTAATTGTTCCTGCTTGGGTTGGGCTTCCTGCTGTAGATCTAAAACCTGGCGGGATGCCAGTTTAACTTCTGCATCGACCAGTTTTTCTGTAGTTTTCTGATAACGTTTGTAGCGCCTTAATTGGCGTTTCAGGCTTCGGACTTTTGTTTTTACTTCCCCAATAATATCTTCAACCCGGGTCAGATCTTCTTTGGTAGCATCCAATTTACGGAGTGTTGACTCACGCTGCTTATGATATTTATTTATACCAGCTGCCTCTTCAAAGAGCTGACGCCTTTCCTGCGGTGTTTCACTGAGGATATCCTCCACCATTTTGAGTTCTATTACTGAATAAGCATTAGCTCCCATACCAGTATCAATGAACAGATCGGTGATATCTTTTAGACGGCAAGGTGTTTTGTTGATCAGATATTCGCTATCACTATTTCTGAAAACTCTTCTTGTGATCAAGACATCGCTGTAATCAATTGGCATTTTTCCACTTACATTATGGATGGTCAAAGATACTTCTGCAAAATTGGCCGGTCTTCTTTTTTCAGATCCATTAAAGATCATATCGACATTGCGATCAGCCCGCAAAATTCTGGATTTCTGTTCACCAATCACCCAGCGAATGGCATCAACAATATTAGTTTTGCCACACCCATTCGGGCCAACAATACAGGTAACCCCGCGGTCAAATACAATTTTTGTTTTTTTAAGAAAGGATTTAAAACCAGTGAGTGTTAATTTAGAAATATACATTCAAATTTTTCCATTAAACCAGGCTTATGATCATTATTAAACTACTAAATAAATTTGATTTTTCAGATTTTTAATAGCAGTAAAATATAGGTTGAATTCCTTCCAAAAGCAACCTATTTAGCAACCCTCACATAGGTATTTTTAGAAGGAAAATTACAAGATATTATCAGCATTAGATTATTTTTCAGTATAAGCATTTTATTTAGTTATTGGTAGTTCGAAAAATATTAATGCAGCTCTCTTATCTGAAGAATTGGCAAAGAATTTTACAATTATCCCAGATAAAACCCTCTTATTGAATAAAAACTAGCTTAAAATTTTGGGCTATCAACCAGCCGGCCATTCCATTTTGCGGCCTCCTAGTAAATGCAGATGGAGGTGGTTGATCTCCTGACCACCCATTTCACCACAATTGAAGATGAGCCGATAGCCTTCTTCGTCAATATCCTGTTCACTAGCCATTTTCTGGGCGACCTGAACCATGCTTCCTACCAGCTCAGTATCCTGTTTAAGAATATCATTAACTGTGGGGATGTGCTTTTTAGGGACAATCAGAATGTGAACTGGCGCCATCGGATTGATATCTTTGAAAGCGACAATGCTTTCGTCTTCATAGACAAAATCCGTATCCATCTGACCGGAAATAATGTTACAGAATAAACAATCGTCTGTCATCTTATTCTCCTTTATTGCTTAGTTATAAAAATGATATAGACCTGATATAAGATTTGTTACAGCCACTTCAGTTCGTAATCGAAAGGGGAATATATTAATAGGAATAAAGCCCAGACTGCGGGCCATTTCGATTTCACGATCATGGAAACCGCCTTCAGGACCGACCAAAATGGCCACATCTTCTACATCAGGATGCTCTTCATAGATATGGCTCAGAGTCTGGCTTCCTTCTTGAGAGGCAATCAGTTTGAGTTCTTTTCTCTTTTGATTTTCGAGCCATTCTTGAATTTCATGATTGTTATCAATAGATGGGAGATAAGCAGTGCCCGATTGTTTGGCTGCCTGGATCGACTTTTTCATAAATTTATCGCGCCGAAACTTATATTTAATGCAATTTTGCATCTCAAGAGGAGTAAATTTATCCACCCCCAAACTTGTTATTCGATCAATTATTAATTTCATTGCTTTGTTGCGAACAATTCCTACACCAATTGAAATAGAGGGCTTTACTTTTCTTTCTTGGGAGAGGTTTTTGATGACTTTTGCCCGAACTTTGCTGTCTTCTTCTTGTAAAAGTTTGACTTCTTTTTTATGGCCTTTTCCGTCAAAAACAGAAACTATTGCTCCCTGAGACTTACGTAAAACACGGCAGCAGTGTCTGTATTCATCACCTTTGATAAAGACAAAATCGTCTTCTATATCATGAGGTGGTACAAAAAAATTATACTCGTGCATAGATCAAAAGTATTTAAATTAAAATTTCTTGCCAAAACGGATAATTGCTATCATTCCACTGTAGTCAGATTTAGCGGTATAAGTTTCAACATCTTCAACTACATTGCCTTCCCGATCATAATATGTAGGTGGCGGATCGAGTTTTTCATTAAATTTCATAAAATCATAACCGAAGGAAATAGAAAAGGACGTATTCCCTTCCCACAGGAAGTCGATACCAACATTGATATTTGCACCAAAGGTAAAAGCAGTGGAAATATTATTAATTCTTTCTTTAAATTCGGAAACATTAGGAGGATCAAATGCAATAACAGGCCCGGCATTCAACTGGACATAGGGCCTAAAATTATTGGCAATCATATCGGTAAAAAAAAGTCTTTTGTAATTAAAATAAGTCTCCAACATTGAGATACGTCTTTTGTCAGACCGTTGAAGTGAATAGGTGGATCCGTAATAGGGGTCATAATAGGTTATGGGATAATCATTTTCTCCTCTTTGAACTACGAGGCGGACCGCAGCACCAATTTTATTAGAAGGTGATATATTTTTTTCAAAAAAGCCGCCCAGACCTGCGCCGCTATAAGTTTGAAACAATGAAAGACCGGCAATTTTATTGCGAGGATCATCAATGGGTATTCTGTTCTGGGAAAAGGCTATATTACCGATGACCAATCCAGTTATTAGTACTATACTTAAAATCCTATTTACATTCATGATTGAACTCCTTGACAGCTTCTTATAAATACAATATACAATTAATTCTACGAAAATAAAAATAATTAGTTGCCAGTTTTATTAAAAAAATCTTCAAAAACGAGGATTTACAATATTATTATAAATAGAACCAAAGGTATATTCAAGCCCAAGTCTCAAACTGTAGGAATAGTCAGTTTGGATTTCTTTAATTTGGAGCAAACGTTCCTCTTTGGTTATAGATTCTTTTGCTAGAGAAACCTGATCATGAATTAAAGAAGCACTTCCTCCTATATATAGTGATAACCCTTTGAAAAGATTTAAATTGAAACTATTATAGAGTGTAAACCGGTTTTTGTCTAAATCTGGAAAATAATTGGAAGCTTCCAAAAAAACAGAGATTTCTCCCCAGCGCCGCTTATATTCCAGATCAATTGATAAACTCTGCCCGGGCAGATATTCTTTGTTCTTATTATAAATTGTGGTCTCGATGTAATTATTATAACGGTAACCAATAAAATATCGCAGACATAATTGTCTTAAATTTGATTCTTCATAGGGAAAGAAATTATATTCAACAGCGGGTGAAGTGCGGAAATAAAAATTTAAATTCGAATACTTATTTGCTCCCATCATATTAAATAATCCTATCGAAAAATGATTCCCCAAACTTTTCACTGCCAACCCATCCAATTGATAGCTGCTTCTAATGGCAGTAATAGTCTCATCATCAGTATTATAATCTTCTCTGTTATAACGATAATCAAAATCTGTTTCAATTTTCCACTCTTTAGTAATGCGTTCGGCCTGGAGTTCCAAATCAGCATCATAATCCTGATTGCTTTCTTCACTATCCATATCACCAGAGATCTGGACACTAAAAACCCAATTGTCCCAGTTATCTTCCTCGATAATTTCCTCAGAGTCCACACTACTGTAATTTATCTCAATATTTTTGGCTACTGAAGAATGAGCTATGTAAGGCATCAAGCCAATTTTAATATATTTTTGCATTTTATTTCGAACCATGTCGTCAGTTGCATCTTTTCTGGTGTTGAAAGCCAAAGTATCATTTTTATTTTGGAATCCATTTTGGCCAATAAAATTAATAATATAGCGACGTCCTCCACTACCGGTATGCTGGGAGGAGACCATAACGTAGATACCTGCTTCTTTTCGCTCCCGTACATAATTAACAAAATCCACATTTGTTCGTAAATAATCAAAATCACAGAAATTGCAGTCCAAAAAAACTTTGGGCGCTCCATTTGAATTATTTTTATTTACCTTGTCAGCCATCAAATTTGGCTGATAAATTATAAAAATTAGAATAACTTGTAATAAAATTAATTGGTTCTTCATTTTACTCCTCGGATCATTACTTATTTGACAACTTGCAAAATTATAAAAATTATGCATAATAATTAACAAATTTTTAATTGTACCCTAAGTTTTATAAATAATTAAATATTTAACAATTAAATTGGAGATTTTACCAATTTAATTTCATATACTTATTGAATTTTTTGCATAATTTTATTTATATTAGATATAATCTAAAGAGGTAAAAATGCGAGCAATGATTTTGGATGGAGTTTATGATTTAAAATCCGATCAGAATTCCCTCCAATTAAAAGATGTATCTTTACCACAAATATCAAAAAAAGAGATCCTGATCAAGGTAGAGGCCTGCGGAGTTTGTCATACTGAGATAGACGAGATTGAAGGACGTACTGCTCCTCCTGAATATCCAGTTATACCTGGACATGAAGTGGTCGGAAGGGTCGAAAAAGCAGGTTCAATGGTTACCCGATACCAAAACGGAGATCGTGTTGGAGTTGCCTGGATATATTCTTCCTGTGGAGAATGCCAGCACTGCCGCGCTGGCAATGAGAATCTATGTCCGGAATTCAAAGCTACTGGAAGAGATGCAAATGGTGGTTATGCAGAATATATAGCTGTACATCAAGATTTCGCTCATCAAATTCCAGACTATTTTTCCTCTGTCGAGGCTGCACCTTTTTTATGTGCCGGAGCAATTGGTTATCGTTCTTTGATGTTATCAAATATTAAAAATGGAATGAAACTGGGACTGACTGGTTTTGGAGCGTCCGGTCATCTTGTATTAAAACTTTCCCGTTATCTATATCCGGATACAGAAATATATGTTTTTGCCAGAAGTAAAAAACAAAGAGAATTCGCTAAAAGTTTGGGAGCGGTTTGGGCTGGAGATACCGAAGAAAATTCACCTGATGAACTTCATAGTATAATTGATACAACTCCTGTCTGGAAACCAGTAGTTGAAGCGCTAAAGAATCTAATCCCAGGAGGCAGATTAGTTATCAATGCTATTCGTAAAGAGGATGTTGACAAAGACTATCTTTTGAATCTTGATTATACCCGGAATCTATGGATGGAAAAAGAGATAAAAAGCGTAGCCAATGTAGCTCGTAAAGACCCGGAAGAATTTTTGAAACTGGCCGCAGATATGAAGCAAAAACCAAAGATCACAGAATATCCTCTAGAAGAAGCCAATAAGGCTCTTTTTGAATTGCGGGCCGGTGATTCCCAGGGCGCTAAGGTGCTGAAAATTTAATAAAAACAGGATTTTGATTATAAATTAGCAGGCCAATGAATAAAACAGATGAAAATAAAATTTTAATCATCTTAACAGGCTCAACTTACCCTCAGATCAGAAATAGTATTGGTGACTTCGACAGCTGGATAAAGCAGAGATGCTATGATCTCTGGAATAACTGGGAAACACAGAAAATTGAAGATGTTAAACCGGATTCCATTTCCGATTATTCCGGAATCATTTTAACTGGAGCCCATCACACTCTGACAAAAGAATATCCCTATCTGCGCCGGGCCGAACATATTCTGGATACTATCGTAGATGAGGAAATACCGACTTTTGGAATTTGTTTTGGTCATCAGCTGATTAATCAACTTTTTGGCGGAAAAATTGTAAAGTCTCCTTCAGGAATGGAGATAGGAGTAGTTGACATCCAATTGACATTAGAGGGCATGTCCGATCGCTGGTTCATTAACTCCAATACCGGTAAAATAAAAGTCTATAGCTGTCACGATGATATTGTTATCGATCCCGGAGTAGGAATGGTGCAGCTGGCCTGGAATAATTCATCTATCTACCAGGCTACATCATATGAAGGTTTCATAAGAACTGTGCAATTCCACCCGGAATTTTATAAACCAATTCTCAAAGCTTATATCAAAAAAAATATTGATAAACTTAAGAAACAATTCAGCGCTCCTCTCCATCAGGTAACCTCCATTCAAAAGACTATTGATATTAAAAGAGAATTGCCTATGTCTGATGATGCTTTGGTAAATTTTGTGAAATATGTAGATAAACTTAATTCCAGTGATTAGATTTTCTATTTTGAATGACAACTAAACGTTATTGTGTGCATCTAATATAATGATATATTATAAATTATGAGGAGTTAAAAATGGCAAAAAGATTTTTAAGGAGTAAAGATGATAGAATAATCGCTGGAGTTTGTGGTGGTTTGGGTGATTATTTGAATATTGACCCTGTTATCATCAGAATTATCTGGCTGGTATTATTTTTTGCAGGTGGTGTTGGCCTTCTTGCTTATATTGTGGCCATGATCATAGTTCCTTCTGAGAATGATAGCCCTTATAATGAGAAAAAAGCCAAAAAAACTTCAGGTGAAGAAAAAGGTGGAAAATTAATTGGAGGAATAGTATTAGTTGTGATTGGAATTCTTTTTCTTCTCGATAAAAATTGGTATTTTAGCGAGTTATTCGAAGACATGATTCGTCTGGGCTGGAAATTCTTTCTGCCTGCAGTATTTATTGGAATTGGAATTTATCTGATTTCTCAGAGCAGATCGAAATCAGATAATAAATCACAACCAGACGAAAGCAAAGAAGAACAACAAAATGAAGAGGAAGAAAAATAGTTTATGGTTTATGGTCAACAAATTCAAATTCAGACAAAAGGTTTTTCAGACATTAAAAATATTACTGATCAGGTTAAAGAAGTGGTCGGCAATTCCAAAATTGATAATGGAATCGTCTCAGTATCGGTGATCGGATCAACTGCTAGTATCACAACAATTGAATACGAGCCCAATCTGGTCAAAGATATGCAGGAGCAACTTGAAAAATTGTGGCCGGTAAAGATGGGCACCCGCCATGGCCGCACCTGGGGAGATGATAATGGTTTCTCCCATTTGAGGGCTAGTTTTTTAGGGGCAAGTGAAAGTTTTCCAATAAAGAATGGCAAAGTCATTCTGGGAACCTGGCAGCAGATTATTGTCATAGATCATGATAATAATTCGCGAAGCAGAAATATTTATGTCCAGGTTGTTGGTGAATAAAATTTTTTATTCTCAAATTTCTATCTGATTAAAATTCCGAATGGATTAGTACAATTAAACAAAAATATAAAGGCCCGATTCACAAAATGAATCGGGCCTTCTATCATTTTCTAGTGAAATCTATTTCAGCAAGAGAGCTCTATCTACAGATATTTTTTGACCGGCCTTGAGGCGAATCATATAAATTCCTGAGGGTAGATTTCCAGCATTCCATTCAACAGTATATTTACCGGCTTCCCGTTGCCCGCTAACAAGAGTAGCTACATTCTGACCAATCACATTGAAAACTTCCAATTTTATATTGAGAGAGCGAGGAATTTCATAACTAATATTGGTAATAGGATTGAAAGGATTAGGATAGTTTTTGTAGAGCTTAATTGATTCTGGTAATTGGACTTGATCTGAACGAGTTTCAATCGAAGTTGTACTCTTTCCACCTTTTATAGCCAGAGTACTGAAGTGGGCTACATTTGAGAAGATCATATTGTGATAATAACCTACAGTGGTATTTTCTATGCCAGTTGGATCTAATTCCATATTTTCACTAACAAAATAGAGATTAAGAGATTCAGGATTAAGATCGAGTTGCTTCAATAAACCTTTCTTATAAACTAATCCAACAATCAAAGGTGTATTGAATTCATAGGGTTCAACTTTTTCCTCACCAACATAGACATCAAAATTTATCCCGGTCAGGAATTCATTACTAAAGATAACAGTATCATCCCGAATGTCAGCAAAATTGGGAATACTGATATTGATTCGAATATCTTCATTTAGACTTCCCATTGGAAAGTAGATAAAACCACCATTGAAAAGATTAAAAGGATGGGGTAATCCTCCAATTCTCCAGATTTCCCCTTCTTTTACTTCAGCAATATGATGAAAATCATTTTGTCCAATCAACTGCGGCCGACTAATGGTGATGGTATTGGTATCCAGATCGCTTTCAGGATTTTCAGCAATGACAAAGGCTGTCCCTACATTATCGCCTATTGTGGCTCTAACCAATGCAAAACCAGGAGCATCTGTTTCAAGAACATTTTCATTCATTTTGCCAATATCCATACCTTCTAGTCCCCATTCATCGGCAACTGTATCTATCCAGCTTCCATCGTCATTGAATTTTACATCATAGGCAATGCTTTCTCCAACATCGACAATTGTATCTTTTGGAAATAGGGTTAGGCGATATTCCATTTGATAACGTTCTCGCCATCTGTCTTTGGTTTCAATTTTAATATACATTGTATCTGCAAGAGTATCTAATTCGGCCGTCAAAATACCTTCACCCTCATAATCAGCAACAAATAGGCTATCTTCTGTGAAATGGCCGAGAGAATCCGGAAATATTGATAGAGTAGCATTAGTATCAGGAACAACCAGATCAGTATCACGGTAAGCTACTTTGAAATCAATTGTATCACCAAGAGCTATGCGGCGGATCTGAGGATATATTTTGATACGCGGTAAATTTGCACTCCATTTTTCCTTTTCTTCAGGAG
>DATGCI010000146.1:0-8331 GCA_035312185.1 bacterium | reverse complement strand
ATGAAAATTAATCAAGGCGACCTGAATTATTCTGCTGAGCTCGATAGTATTTACATGTATTTTGTCAATCTGGAATATAGCGATGAGCTTCTGATCTGCATTTTCACCAATGGAGTTTATAATGACCTGCATCAACCCATTATCGAAAATAAAGAGCGAATAGAATTCATCTATCCCTTTGCTCCTGCTGATGCAGCAATGTACAATCGCGCCTATGCAATGCTCAGTTATAGCATGCAACTGGTCTCTGTTGCCATGGATACTATCATGAAAAATATGGATCAGTATGCTGACACCTATCTGG
This sequence comes from bacterium, assembly GCA_035312185.1. GTDB lineage: Bacteria > Fidelibacterota > UBA2242 > UBA2242 > JAFGTP01 > JAIPHI01. The sequence continues at coordinate 8,027 of DATGCI010000146.1, read as the reverse complement.
ATCCCAATCAACTGGACTTTTCCAATGCTGAAGATCCCATGGATTATATCAATGTTTTAAAACAGGCCAATCCCAATTTTCTGGAGTTGACACCAAAAGGAAAATTGAAGATGAAGGAGCTTCGAAACCGAATCAGATTCAAATTGGGTGAAGCCGCCACTATGATGGATTCAGTTGAAATCTACGCCAACAAATTATATCCCTACATGGATGACCTGGGTATGAAAATGGATACGACCAGCATGAAAGGCACTATGACTATGATGAATGGAATGGTTAAAATGATGGAGCAGGATTTCAGTGGAGGCTATATGACAATGAATCAGGAGCGTATGGACATGTCAGCCTGGTTTGATAATCCTCCTGATAATCTGCTCTCCATGTGGGAAGATTACATGACTGGTGTTGATCCTACTATGGGTGGAATGTTTCCTGACCGGGTTGATGTTGACGGTCCTGCTGATATTTTACCGGAAGAGTTTTGCCTCCATCCTGTCTATCCTAATCCCTTTAATCCTGTTGCCCATATTCGATTTGATATTCCGGAAGAAGCCCATGTCAAAGTTGCAATTTACAACATAAATGGAGAATTGGTTGATCGCCTGGCCGATAAAAATATGCAGCCTGGTCGCATTGATATGAAGTGGTATGCTGGTGATCTGTCTTCAGGAATCTATTTTGCTATTTTACAGGTTAATGGTCAAAGTAGAGCCATTAGAAAAATGACTTTAATTAAATAACCCAAGCCCCTTAAATGCAAAAAACGGGAAAAGGTGGTTTTACTTTTTCCCGTTTTTTGTTACCTTCTTAAACCATGAAAACTAAAGCAATTATTTTAAATGCTCTAATCACCTTCCAAATAATGTTTGGTCAAGATTTTCTCAAAATAAGCAACTCACTTCTGAATTTTTACGAGCCAGCCCCACTTACTTATCGCCGGCTTTCTCAAACTGAGAGTCCGACTCTGTCAACAGAAATTATTTACAGCGACCTTTACAGAAAAATATCCAATAAGCAACTTCTTAGTCAGGCCAATACTCTAGAATATGGCTATCGTCTGGAATTTCCCTTTAGTTTTAATTCTTTTAACAATCTTCTGCAATTCAATCTGACCAGCAATGCCTTCAAATACAATAATAAACAGGATCAAGTTGCTGTTAACTCAAAAATTGAATACAAAAATCTACAACCACACTTGAGAATTGTTTTTGAGCGCAAGCAAAATCTGGTCGGGGTTGGGATTGGCCGAAATTTTGACCGGGGAAATTCTACGAATCTGATCAACAGTTTTCCAAAATCTAATAACAAGAATCTTAACAAATATTTTTTCGACCTTTTGCAGCCCAGTTTTGGTGATTCAATTTATGCTAAACTTGTTAATTCTGGTAGATCAATGTATGAAGTCTGGTTTTCCCTTCCCCTTTTTACTGATTTAAGATTTTTGTTTTATTACCAATATAATTATTCAAAAAATCCGATTGAGTTTCATTATCAAAATAGAGCTCAAAAGGCAGAGTTACAGGGCGAACGCCTTATACAATTATCCCCAATATTTTCAGGCCACAATTTTGCTATTAATCTGATTTTAAATAATCCTATTATCAAGCGCTTTCAGAGTGGTTTTAATACTGGATTTATTGATTTTGAATTAATAAATCCGGGCAGGGAAAGGTATGATATTGTCAATTTGGGATCAGGCCAATTTCAATATTACCGGGTCAATTTAAAATCTTTTTTGCAGTCTTTTCAATTTTTTAGAATGGAACTTGGCATGGGCGCCGCTTCCCACACAGGCGATGGGCAGGTAGCAACTCCAGTACTGGGTTATTACCAGTACATTCTTCCAATTTCCCATAGCGCTGATGGTCAAATTCGTGATTGGAAATCGCTTTCCTGGCTGGCAAAAGGTTCCTATGATCATAATCTGGTTGGTTTTGATAATACTCTGTCAGTCTCCTACATTCATAGCCGAAACTGGCTCGATCTGGAAGCTACTACCTATCTGGAATTTGGACTGGAGTCCGGTGATTATAAAACTAATCCAATTTATTATGTTCATTTATGGGAGCTGGGCTATCAGTTCCAATATAATTTCAATAAAATCCGCTTTCAGGGAAAAATCAAACAGGCCCTGCCCATTATCAAAGAAAAGATCAAAAAAGAAAAACCGGCCCCACCTAAACCAGCCCGAAAATATCGGGAAACAGGAGGGAGATTTTATAGTTTATCAGTAAGCTATGTGTTTTGAGTTTTATGAGACATAGGATACTTTACTAATTATTATGTAGATTATATAATTCCCTTTCCCTATCATACTCCCAATCCATTAATAATCGATCAAGGAGCATACTGAAGCCTTGGAATATTTATATCGCCTTTGTTTTTTCTTTCAGCCAGGCTTTTTCGTCGTCGCTAAGATGTGGTGACAATTTTTCAAAAACAGTTTTGTGGTATTCATTGAGCCATTCAATCTGGTCAGCTGTCATGGCCTCTTTGTCAATCAAACTGGTATCAATGGGGCAATAGGAAATTGTTTCAAAGCCATAAAATGTGCCATATTCAGTTTTCTCTTTTTCAGTTACAACCACAATATTTTCCACACGCACGCCAAATTCACCTTCCAGGTAAAAGCCGGGTTCATTGGAAAGCACCATGCCGGGTTGCAATTCCGTGTCATGAGTATTTCTGATCTGATAATATCCCGGGCCATCATGAACATTCAGATATTGGCCAAGACCGTGGCCGGTGCCATGTTTGTAGTCGCGCCCCATTGCCCACAAAGGTGCTCCAGCAAAAGTATCCACCATTTTTCCTGAATACCCCTTTGGAAAACGGGCTTTAGCCAGATCGATATGACCTTTTAATACCATAGTAAATATCTCTTTTTCCTTTTCAGCAGGATTGCCCAGAGAAAATGTTCGGGTGATATCAGTAGTGCCTTCGAAATATTGCCCTCCCGTATCAGTGAGAAGGACACCTTCTCCCCCCACTTCAGTAGATTCATCTTCAGAAGGCGAATAATGGACAATAGCACCATTTTCTCGATAACCTACAATAGGATGAAAACTAGGGCCACGATAATTTTGCTGCTGACTGCGAAATTCTGCCAATTTTTCAGCAATTTTCCACTCGTTCAAATCCTGTTTACCAGCAGCTTCATCCAGCCATTTCAACCATTTTACCAACGCCACACCGTCTTTGATATGAACTTTGCGAAAGCCCTGCAGTTCAGTTTCATTTTTCACAGCTTTCATAACAGTAACGAGGTCCGTTTCTTCATCAATTTCGCAGGAATCGGGGAGCGCTGCTTTCAATCTTATACTGGTTTTTCCAGGATCAAGTAGCACTTTTTTATCATTAAAAGAATTAAGGAAACCGATAATTGCATCATAATCTTTGATAATTATTCCAGAATCGCTCAGTTTCTTTCTAATATCTTCATCAAGTTTTTCATCTTTGATAAAAAGATAGGCATCTTCATCGCTCACAAAAGCATAGGCTATGGCAACTGGATTATATTCTACATCTTGTCCTCGAAGATTGTAGAGCCAGGCTACTGAATCAAGAGCGGTAACTAAATAACCATTACAGTCCTTTTCAGCCATTTTATTTCGGACTCGCTCCAGCTTTTCCTTTCGAGTTTCACCACACAAATCAGCAGGATAATTTTCCACTTTTCCCATAGGAATCGCTGGCCTGTCTGACCAAATCTGATCGATGAGGTCAAGATCAGTTTTGAAATTAATGCCTTCTCCAACTTTTGCCTTGAGTCCTTCGGTTTGGGCAACAGACATGCATTTGCCATCAAATCCAATTGTATCGCCTTCAGCAAGCTGTTCATTGAGCCATTCCTCCATTTCAGGTACGCCTTCGACTTTCATTTTGAATAATTTTATACCGGAACCTTCCAGTTCCCTATCAGCCTGAATGAAATAACGGGAATCTGTCCACAGTCCTGCTTTATCTGACATGATGACAACTGTTCCGGCCGAACCGGTAAAGCCAGAGATCCAGGCTCTAGATTTCCAGCGATCAGCAACATATTCGCTCTGATGGGGATCAGCACTGGGAACGATCCAGGCCTGAATGTCATTTTCTTTCATCAGTTCACGCAATTTTTTAATCCTCTCTCGAATTTTCATAATTACCTCCGTTTTAGAATCGGTTTTAATTTTTATAATTTAGTTTTTTTACAGAGTTGCATTGACGCGGTCAATGCACTCCAAAATTGGGCTCCAAATACTAATCTGTATAATGTTCGATAATATCTTCGATGGCTTCAGCACTGACTTTATTGAAAGCCCGTTCACCAATAAATTCTTTCATAATGGAGTTGATGGTCGGTCGGTATATCCCTTCCATTTCATAGCCAGCGCCTTCAAAAACTCCGATTTTATCTTTGAGTGGATGTTTCAGGATAAAATCTTCTATCTTTTGGTCAAGACTATCAATTCGGGCTTGATATTCCTTTTTAACTGAGTCAATTTTTGTTTGGCTGGCCTCATTTTCGCGCAAGCTCTTAAGCTGCTGGCTTTGTTCTTTTCGCAATTTTCCCAGAGTCTGCCGCATACTATCATACTCAGCTTTTCCCCAGGGTGTCGGCACAGCAAGGCCTTCTGAGAGATGCTCTTTCCACTTCAATCTATGAGGATCAATAAGCGCAGTAATATTGGGCTCAGTAGGTTCTATATCTTTGGGGTAAAAGTTACTATAGGCCACACTGGAAGAATAATATTCATCAGCCAATCCACCAAAAGAATGGCCGAATTCATGCAAAAAAGTAAAATCCGACCGGTCATTATCAGCAGTGAATGTACAATAATAATTATATATTCCACCGCCGCCGTAGCGCTCAGAATTGACCATTATGCAAATAGCATCATAGGGCCTTTGCCCGGCTACATCATGTACTTTCCAGATATTCTCTGTAAGCAAATAACGAGGAGAATCCAGAGAGTTGAAAGTCGCCTCCAGAGCAGTGTTTTTGTAGCTTTTCTGGCGGGGCTGATCAACACCAGATTCAAGCGAGGCCGGCATTATTCCATAAATGTTAAAGTCATCTTTATGGCTGGCAAAAGGTTCAGTTTCGAAAAATATTTCTACATAGCGATCTACATCTTTGCGAAAAGCCCGTCTTTCTTTTTTAGTATAACCATCGCCGATAAAAGCCAGATCTACTTTATCGTGAGCATCACCTTTGATCTGAGCGTCATAAACGTAGTCCTGCCGTGATTTCTGTTCGATAATGTGATAATCAGCAGGATCAATTTTTTTCTCGTAAATTGGCTGCAAAATATTGTTATCATCGCGGCGAGCAATTACAAAAATGACAGGATTTTTGGGTAATGGTACAAGAGCGGTTTCCTGGTAAACTTCTTTCTGCCCCTGAGCGGCAGGTCGCGTGGTCTGATATTCCCGAAAATAATTATCAAATCCTTGCGAAAAAATGATCTGATTGGTAAGGGCATCATAAAGGCGATAATAGTATTCGCCATTGTTGAAATTATCAATAGGTTGATCGGGATTACCAGCCCATTTTTCAGATTTATAGAGTCTGTCAATAGTAATAGTCTCAGTCTCAGCATCGCCCATTATGTAATAATCAATGCGCATAGTGCTGTCATGAAAAAAACATTCGAATTCAGGTTGTTCCGCCTGAACTGATCCGATAATAAATAAAAGTATGATTGAAAAAAATGTTGGTTTTTTGATGGTTGGCTCCTTGTTTAGAATTATTTATAAAAATTGGATGTTTGGATGAGATGGACATCCACCCATCCAAACATCCATTCCATTCCCCATCCATTTCTACCTCATTCTCCCTGGCAAACTTCTTCTACTTCGTCAATTTCTTTGGGAATGGGCATACCGAGAACGCGCTGATCTCTTTCTGTTATCAAAACATCATCTTCTATGCGAATACCGCCAAAATCTATGTACTTTTCGACTTCCTGATAATTAATAAAATCCTGATGCTTTTTGTCTTCTTGCCAGCGCTCAATTAATTCGGGAATAAAATAAATGCCCGGTTCTATTGTAACCACAAATCCGGGTTTCAATTCCTTACCTAAACGCAGGGCTGAGAGGCCGAATTGATCGCTGCGTTGTGTATTTTCATCATAGCCCACATATTCTTCACCCAGGCCTTCCATATCATGAACATCGAGTCCCATCATATGACCAAGACCATGGGGAAAGAAAAGAGCATGAGCACCCTGAGCAACGGCTTCATCCACATCGCCTTTCATTAGCCCCAGGTCTTTGAGCCCGCTGGCAATTACCCGGGCGGCTTCAAGATGGACCTTCTTATTTTTGATTCCTGGACGGGAGGCTTTAATACCGGCTTTGTTGGCATCTAGCACAATCTGATAAACATCTCTTTGTCGGGAAGTAAATTTTCCTTTAACTGGTATTGTTCTGGTAATATCACTGGCATAATGGAGCTCTGATTCTGCTCCCGAATCATTGATCAGGATATCGCCTTTTTGCATCTGATTACCGTGATAATGATTATGCAGAGTTTCGCCATTAATTGAGAAAATAGGAGGAAAAGAAAGCCGACTATCTGCCGCTAAAGCGATCCCTTCCATAGCGCCACAAGCTTCATGCTCATACATACCTGGCTCAAGCATCTGCATAGCTGCCAAATGCATTTGAGCAGCAAGATCAACAGCAGTTTCGATCTGTAAAATTTCCTCATCAGTCTTCTTTTCGCGTTGAGCAACAACAGCTTTGATCAATTTCTCAGAAGCGTTGAATTCAACCTCAGCAGTGTCATAATCCAGAAGTTGACTTAAATTTACAACCTGTTCCCCACGATATGGTGGCAGGTAGTGAATCTCCTGGCCTGTATTCAAATATTCAGTAATATCAGCAAGAGGTTTAGTATTTTTCACTCCTACTCGTTCTGCTTTCTCCTGCATAGATGGCTGCGGACCCATCCAGATAATATCATCAAGACTGACATCATCACCAAAAATTATTTCTTTGTCATTATCTATATCTATGAGTGCCGTCAAGGCAGGTTCATCAAGCCCCCAGTAATACAAAAAATTGCTATCCTGGCGAAATTTGTAAGTGTTGTCAGCATAGTTCATAGGGCTTTCTTCATTGCCGGGAAATAGCAGAATCCCGGAATCAAATTGAACTTTTAACTTTCTTCTACGCTCAATATAAGTCTTTTTTGAAAACATGTGTCCTCCCGGTTTTATTAATTATTAAATATTTGATCCATAACTTTGTTTGTTAATGCACCTGTTCTCCCAGTACTCGGACTGGTTCCCTTTCCTAAAAGATCATCTACTACGGCCTGAATCAGAGGCTGTTGAATATGAGCAGGATTATCAATTTCAAATAATTCTTTTTCCCCATCTGTTTGCAAAATAATGGGATTATTCTTAAAAGTTGAATATTTTAGCCACCCTTTTGTTCCCAATATTTCAGTTTCGTCAACTTCTCTGGAGGAGTAGAAATTCCAAATTCCATTACCAAGAACCTTATTATTAAAATTAAAACTGGCCACAACATTATCTTCAGCATCATAGAGCTGACCAGAATTAGATTGATAGCCACTGGCTGATTGTATAGGGCCTAAATAGTATTGGAGCAGATCTAACATATGGGATGCTAAATCATAAAAATAACCTCCTCCTGCAATTTCCGGTTTAACCCGCCAGTGGTCAGCGCCTTTTAGGTCCTTCTGTTTTGGTTTCTGAAAAAGCCTGACATTTACGGCTAGGATTTGACCCAAATACCCTGAATCAAGCAAAGATTTAATTTTTAGAAATCGGGGCAAAGCTCTTCGATAATAAGCGACAAATAGGGGAACATTATTATGCTGACAGGCCTTTATCATTTGCTGGCACTCATTATAATTTAAAGCCATTGGCTTTTCTACATAAACAGGTTTACCGGCTTCTGCAGCAGCAATTGTATATTTTTTATGAGAAGAGGGCGGAGTGGCAACATAGATAGCATTGACTTCTTTATCAGCAATTAAGGCTGCTGCGTCATCATACCAGCGGGGA
>DATGCI010000145.1:0-6523 GCA_035312185.1 bacterium | reverse complement strand
GGTTGACAAATGGACATTTTCAACTAATGGTGTTTCGATTTGCGGACGCCATCAAATCCCGACTGTCGGATTTGGCCCGGGAAATGAAGAATTGGCCCATGCGCCCAATGAAAAAATTCCGGTCGATCATCTAGAAAAAGCAGCTGGGTTTTACGCACTACTACCCTACATTTTAACTGGCACAGGTAAAAACAAATAAAGGCCACAGATTTACACAGATGGACACAGATTAAAATGAATGATATTTATAAACATAAAAATTTAACAAACAAAATTATAAATGGCTTCTATTCTGTTTATAATGAACTTGGGTTCGGATTCCTTGAGTCAGTTTACGATAAAGCAATGGTAATCGCTTTGTCTGAAAATGAACTAGATGTCGAATCACAGGTTGAAATCGATGTATTTTTCCGTGAATATAATGTTGGAATTTTTAGAGCATATTTAATTGTTAATGATTGTATTTTGGTCGAATTAAAAGCTGTTAAACAAATCCAAGATATTCACAAAGCACAGATATTAAATTATTTGAAAGCCACAAAATTTGAGATTGGTCTATTATTAAATTTTGGTCAAAAACCAAAAGTAAAAAGATATATTTTTGATGAAGAAAGGAAAAAATGCTAAACAAGGCCACAGATCAACACAGATGGACACAGATTAAAATGAATGATATTTATAGACATAAAAAATTAACTGAGAAAATAATAAATAGTTTTGCTACTGTTTATAGTGAACAGCAAAGAATTTATTTAATCATTTCCCCGAAGGTGGAAATCAAGATCAGTAATAATCTGTTTAAATCTGTGGCTAAAAATAGGAGATAAAATGACAGAAAAAACATTTCAAGGTAAACATTTAATTTCTTTTGAAGATTGGTCTTTAGATGAGATTAGAAATCTATTGAGTTTAAGTAAAAATTTAAAAAAACGCTGGAAAAATGGCAAGATCATGGAGCCATTAAAACACCAAACTCTTTTTATGATCTTTTTTGAACAATCAACACGAACTCGCAATTCTCTGGAAGCTGCAATGACTCAACTTGGTGGTCATGCCCATGATCTGACCAAAGATAAAATGCAGATATCACATGGTGAAACTGCCCGTGATACTTCCAAAGTTCTCTCAAGAATGGGTGAAGGCATTGCAATCAGAAATTGTTTTCACGGTATCGGCAATCGTTATCTTAACGAAATAGCTGAACATTCTGAAGTTCCTTTGATTTCTATGCAGGATGACATTTATCATCCCCTTCAGGTAATAGCCGACCAAATGACAATTGAAGAATATTACGGCAAAAATATAAAAGACCTAAAAGTTGCTATTCTGTGGGGTTATGCTACATCTCATGCCAAACCGCTTTCAGTTCCCCAATCTCAGGCCCTTTTCTTTCCTCGCATGGGAATGGATGTCTGGGTTGCCCATCCTGAGGAGTTTCCACTCGATGCTAAAATTGCCCAGAAGGCTCATGAAAATGCTAAAAAAGCCGATACTAAATTGACCATTACCAATGACCGTCAGGCTGCAGTCAAAGATGCTGATATTGTGATCCCTAAAAATTGGGGCGGCTTTGGATTTTTTGGTGAAGATTATGAAGATAATGAAGAGACACAAAGAATTATGAATGAAAATCTGGAAATGCACAGAGACTGGATCTGTGATAGCAAACTTTTTTCTCTGGCTAAAGATGATGCCAAAATTATGCACGCTCTTCCGGCTGATCGAGGCAATGAGGTTACAGACGAAGTTCTCAATTCAGATAACTCAATAATTTATGATGAGGCTGAAAACAGATTACACACAGCTCGGGGCGTTCTAAAAATGTTAATGGAAAAATAATAATTGGTGTATATAAAATAAAGCAGGTATAATATGAAATTTTTCTATCGTTGCTCAGAATGTGGTCAGGAATTTGAAATCAAACCGGATTTAATGGTTTGTCCGGAATGTAGCAAGAAACAAAAGGAAAATGAACCTTTACGCGGCATACTGGAAGTTGTTCTAGAAGGGAAAAGACCGGACAAATTTGATATTCAGAATTTTTTACCAGTAGAAAAAGAATATTTTCCTGATCTTCCGGAAATGCTGACTCCCCTCTGGAAACCTCGCAATCTGTCTTTGAATACTGGCTTTAATAATCTGTACCTTAAAGATGATACCAGAAACTTAACCGGATCGTTGAAAGATCGGGCTTCTGCTCTGGTTTCCGCTTTTGCAAAACGGGAAAGCCTGGATGAAATTGCTGTAGCGTCAACAGGAAATGCAGCCTCTTCAATGGCCGGAATAGGTGCCTTAGCTGGACAAAAAATCACAATATTTCTGCCGGAAGATGCCCCCCGGGCAAAAATGGTTCAGTCACTGCAATATGGAGCTCGTGTAATTCCCTGTGCTGGAAATTATGACATGGCTTTTGATCTTTCTCTGGAATATACAAAATCAAACAATGCTCTCAGTCGCAATACTGCTTACAATCCTCTTACTATCGATGGCAAAAAAACCGTGGCTCTAGAAATATTTCAACAATTACAAAAAGCTCCCGACTATGTTTTTGTGCCCACAGGTGACGCTGTTATTCTGGGCGGCGTTTTCAAAGGCTTTCGTGATCTGAAAAAATTTGATTATATTGATAATTTTCCGGTGATTGTGGCTGTTCAATCCGACCGTAGCAAAGCTATTTATCGGGCTTTGCAAACCGGCCATTTCTCTGAGTATGAAGCGGACACAATTGCTGATTCAATTTCTGTTGGGATTCCCCGCAATGGATATTATGCCTTAAAAATGATGAAAGAATATAACGGCAAATGCATAACTGTTTCCGACCAAAAAATTCTGGCTGCTCAACGAGAATTATCTACAAAAACGGGATTATTTACTGAACCGGCGGCCGCAGCATCCTATGCTGGTTTTTTGAAATACAAAGATATGCTGGATAAAGATGATAGTATTGTTCTCCTTGCTACGGGAAATGGTCTCAAAGATGTTGATTCGGCAATGAAAATGATCGATTTTCCAGAAAAATCAATATCATCTCTGGGGGAATTATGAAAAATGGAGTAGAGGGCATTATTCTGGCAGCAGGTTTTTCCAGCCGGGCTCATAAATTTAAAATGGACCTGCCAATCGGAAATCAATTATTACTGGAAAGAACAGTAGAAGGGATGACATCAGTTTGTCAGCGGATAATTGTTGTAACTGGCCATAATCGCAATCGTGTTGAACAAATCGTTGAACCCTTTCCAAAAGTAATCACAGTTCACAATAAAAAATTCAAAATGGGAATGTTCACTTCAGTAAAAAAAGGTGTTAGGCAAGTTGAAGGCGCCCGCTTTTTTCTAATTCCAGGTGATCAACCTCTGGTGAGTTCAGAAACCTATAAGAAAATGCTGGAAGTTGATGCTCCCATTATTTCGCCGCGCTGCCAGGGCAAGAAAGGTCATCCTGTACTATTTAAGAGTGACCTTATTCCCGGATTACTGGAAATGCCAGACGACGGGATCCTTCGTGATTTTATTCATGAGATTGGTGCGACGTGTCTTGATGTTGATGATTATGGTATTCATTTGGATGTGGATACGAAGCAGGATTATCAAAATATTATCAATTATTTCCAAGAGGAATATAATGGCTAAAAAAATAAGTGATTCCATTAACAGGGTCGATGGCTCCGATAAGATCAGTGGCCGAGCTAAATATATTAGCGATGTTTATTTCAAAAATCAGTATTATGCCAGAACATTGCGCAGTGAAATAGCAAAAGGACGTATCCTTTCCATTGACTTTCCGGAAATACCAGAAAATTATTTTGTAATTGATAAAGACGATATTCCCGGCTTAAATCAGATGCGGACTGTGATCTCTGACAACCCCATCTTTGCTGACAATGAAGTCAACTATATTGGTCAGCCAATTTTACTTGTAGTAGGTCCTGATCGTGAAATCATAGCCGAAATAATCGACCAAATCGAAGTTACTTACCAGAAAGAGAAGCCAATTTTAACACTAGAAGAAGCCGAGCAAAAAGCGTCCCTATTTTCAGATTTTGATTATTCCAAAGGTGATGTGGAAAATGCTTTTAATAATGCTTCTCAAATAATCACCGATCAATATGAAACAGGATTTCAGGAGCATATATATATTGAACCCCAGGGCATCACTGCAGTTCATCGTGATAATAAAATGTTTGTGTTCGGTTCCATGCAGTGCCCATTCTATATTCAGGGCGCTTTAGAGGATGTTCTGGGTTGGCCAGAAGACCGTTTGCGGGTAATTCACACAACTACCGGCGGTGCTTTTGGAGGGAAAGAAGAATTTCCATCTATGATTGCCTGCCAGGCAGCAGTAGCCGCTCTAAAAACTGGTCATCCTGTCAAAATCATTTATGACCGTGATGAAGATATTATTGCTTCCACCAAGCGTCACCCATCACTGGTGAAATACAAAGCAGCTTTAGATAAAAATAATAAGGTCTCTGCCCTGGAAATCAATGTAAAATTTAATGCCGGTGCTTACTCGGGAATTTCACCAGTTGTTCTGGAAAGAGGAATATTTTCGGCTGCCAATGTTTACAATTTTCCCAATGTAAAAGTAAACGGCAAAAATTACCAAACAAACAGCGTACCCTGTGGTGCTTTTCGTGGCTTTGGCGCCCCTCAGACAATTTTTAGTATGGAAATGTTTATGCATAATCTTGCTAGAAAACTGGGCCAGGATCCTCTAAAATTTAAAAAGAAGCACCTCATCAAACGGGGCGATACTACTTCAACAGGCGGAACAATGCATGGCCAGGTTAAAATGCCCGAAATCATTGAAAAAATTACAAAAATGTCAAATTATGAAGAGAAGTTTAATAATTTATCAGAAAACCGGGGAATTGGAATTTCCTTATTTATTCACGGGTGTGGATTTACTGGCGATGGTGAAAACAATATTAAAGGAAAAATCACGCTAGAGAAAAAAGGCGAGCAGGCCATTGTTAAAGTTTCCAGTACAGATATGGGGCAGGGAGCCGAAACCAGCCTGCGAAAAATCGTTTCCTACACACTCGAAATACCTATGGAAAAAGTTATCTACAAAAAAGTTGACACCGGCAAAGTACCCGATTCCGGACCTACTGTTGCTTCTCGTACAGTAATGATAGTTGGTGGTCTTTTGCGCAGCGCTGCTCTAGAAATGAAAGAAAAATGGAAACAAAAGCAGTCAATGGAAATCTCAAAAATTTATGCCCATCCCGATTATTTAAAATGGGATAATGACACTTATCAGGGCGATGCCTATCCTATCTATTCTTTTGGCGCAAATGTAGTTGAAGTTGAAGTTGATCCGATTACTTTGGAACTTGATATTCAAAATTTATATGCCGTATATGATGTAGGGACAGTTATTGATGAAAAAGGATTACGCGGCCAGATGGAAGGTGGAATTGTTCAGGGATTGGGCTGGGCTACAACTGAGGTTATGGAAACTAATCAAGGTCAATTAATGCAGAGCAGTATGACCGATTACAAAATACCAACAATAAAAGATGTGCCCGAAATAGAATGTGATTTTGTTACTAATCCCTATGAATTCGGGCCTTTTGGGGCAAAATGTGCTGGTGAATTGCCCTTTAATGGACCAGCTCCTGCTCTGGCTGCAGCAGTTTCCCACGCTCTATCAGTTCCTATAAAAAAGATACCTTTGAGACCAGAAAATTTACTCAAGGAGATCAAAAATGAAAATTGAATTTGAAATAAATAATACTCAAAAAATTTTAGAAGTAGATCCTGCCCGTAGATTACTGGATATTTTGCGAGAAGACCTAGACTTGACCAGTGTCAAAGAGGGTTGTGGCCAGGGAGAGTGTGGCGCTTGTATGGTTCTAATGGATGACAAAGCTGTAAACTCCTGCTTGATTCCTGCCGGAAATGTCCACGGAAAAAACATAACAACAGTAGAAGGCCTTCGCTCAACTGAGCAATATAAAACTATCGAGCAGGCCTTTCTTGATGCTGGCTCAGTTCAATGCGGTTTTTGTACGCCTGGTATGGTGATTTCAGCGGAAGCTTTATTGCGAAAAAATCCCGATCCAGATGAAGACGAGATAAAAGAAGCTCTGGAAGGAAATTTATGTCGATGTACCGGCTATAATATGATCATCGAGGGAGTCAAACTGGCTGCAGAAAGGGGGCAAGGATTATGGTAAAAGGATATCGTCCTGATTCATTACAGGAAGCCCTAGAAATCAAGAGTGATCATGCCACTTCCATTATTGCCGGTGGAACAGATTTAATGGTGCAAAAAGCCCGGGGTACAGGATTAAAACCTGGCCTAAAAAATAATCCTCTCTTCATCAGTCATATTCCTGAATTAAGAAAATTTGAGACATCCGATAAATTCATTAGAATTGGAGCCTGTCTGACTCTCAGTGAGTTGGTAGAAAAAGGCGAATTGCCTACTCCTCTTCTCAATGCAATAGATGAAATCGCATCAATTCCCCTTCGTAATATCGCTACAATGGGGGGGAACATCTGCAATGCCTCACCTG
>DATGCI010000144.1:0-21695 GCA_035312185.1 bacterium | reverse complement strand
ATCCAGCGAAAGAAAATAAGCACATTCATGCCAGCGTTTAAAAAGTGAGAGGCTACTGAAGAAAGAATAATTGCTCCGCCGCCAAATCCAGCTACTGCTACTCCAGTGATAAAGCCTTTGTGTTTGGGAAACCATTGCATACCCACTGAAAGAGGACAGACATATCCAAATCCAATTCCGGATCCAGCAAATAATCCAATACCTACCAGTAATATTATAAAACTTCCACCGGAAAATGAGGCAATTAAGTAACCCACAAGAAATAAGACTGCCCCAATACTGGCTGTAAATCGAGGTCCTCTCCTACTTAAGATTCTTCCCGCCAAAGTCATAGCCAAAGTAAAAACAGCAATGCTTACACCGAATATAGTTCCACATTGTCCTTTGCTTAGACCATAATTATTTATCAAGTGAGGGACAAAAATACTCCAAGCATAGATTCCCCCTAATATTGTTTGGATTATAATTCCTGCAATTAGATTGACCCATTTGTTTTTCATATGTAGCTCCCTTATTTATTTTATCCACAATTTAAAGTTTCGAATAATTGGGCTACCCATTTGTAGCTCAATTATTATTACTGATTATTATATATTAGCCGGATCAAGTCTGCCATTGTTTTATGTTCTTCTAACGGGTGCTTGAGGTGCATTTCAGTATTGATCTTGTATTTGTTGCGACGCCCCTTTTTTTCTCGATCTATGTAGCCTTCTTTTCTAAGATCAGCAATGATGTTCTGGACAGCTCGCTCTGTAATTCCCACCTTTTCGGCTATTTCTCGCATCTTGATTGATGGTGATTCTACAAGACAGAGCAATACATGGGAGTGGTTTGTGAGGAATGTCCAGGTGGATATTTTATTAGACAATTATTTCTCCTGAATATTTTTAACTATTTACTTCTCTGGAATTTACGGAAAATATAAATACGAATCAACTATCGTGAAAAATATTTCATGAAAATAATTTCGTATGTGATGGGTGGATAGATTGGACCTAATTGGGTTGACTATGAGAAAATTATCAGCCACTTTTTATGTTATTATCAATAAACCAATTCTTTGAGCCGATTTTATATAAATGTATCTTCTGTGCTTTTTATTAACGAAAATTTCTTTAGTTTTTAAAAAATAATTTATCATAAATATCACAGACACTGCAATCTATTCTGACTCCTTATTTTGAAATATAACATAAATAAAGCCTTTTAACCTTATTCATTACTGTGTCGATTAATGCTCGATATGATTGCAGTTCCTGAAATATGGTTATATTAGTGGATACAAAAAAATTTATTATTAATTCTAATCTATATATCTTAATTTACAATCCATCTATTTAATGAGGAAACGGGGAGGAAATTTTGTCAAAAAATCCATATGAATCACCCTGGAGAAAGCTGGCTATTGCTGTTTATGGCGCACCTAATGAGGGTAAAGTTTACGGTACTTACCAAATTGATGTAAAAAAGATGCTGAGCTACATTGAAAAGAAAAAAGAGCAAGGCACTCGAATAACTGTCACAAATTTTGTAACAGCTGCTCTGGCCCGTTCTTTATATGAAGATGCGCCCGAGATGAATTGTTTCGTTCAGCGGGGTAAACTCGTTCCACGAGAAGATGCTAATGTTTGTGTCTCTATTGCTCGAAAAGGTGGAAAAGGGATGACTGGCCTGGTTATTCCAAAAACTCATGAAATGTCAGTCTCTGAAATAGCAGAATATCAGCAAAACCGACTTGATCAAAAAAGGTCCGGTAAAGAAAAAGGTACTTTCGGTGCCAAAGATGCAATCGCCAAAATTCCCTGGCCTTTTCGTCGCCCTGTCTTCAAGTTTGTGAAATGGTGGGCCTTTGAGATGGGATTTAAGATCCCTTTTATGAAAATTGGTCGGGATCCTTTCGGTAGTATTATGCTAACTAATATTGGCACTTTCGGTCTGGAAACCGGTATGGTAGCTCTTTTTCCGATTGGCAAACTTCCTGCTGTGATTGCTATGGGTAAAATCAAAGAGAAACCCGTGGCAGTTGACGGTGAAGTAAAAATTCGTCCTATGCTTCCGCTGACTGGAACTTTTGACCATCGTATTGCAGATGGTGGAAAAATTGGGGATTTAGCAAATGGCATTATTGATCGCCTAAAAAATCCAGCCAAATTAGACCAACCTAATAGGTAATTTTACAAACAAAAAAATTGGTGCTTATCATGAATCCATGGGATCTAACTATCAATCTAAAGTTTGTCGTTCTTGATCTTACTTTTCTTAGTCTGCTTTTGATTCTGGGTACAATTTTGAGGCGCTATAATAAATTTTTTCAGAAGTTTTTGATTCCCAATAATATTATTGCTGGCTTTATCGGATTGATTCTTGGACAGCAGCTTTTCAAATTATTACCCCTCGATCCCGCCCGTTTGGGAAAATATGTCTATCATCTCCTGGCCCTCACTTTTGTGGCTATTGGCCTTCGGCAAGAGAAGAAAAAATGGGGACGAGGTCCCTTGAGTAAAGCATTCGCTAATTTAACAACCATTATTTTGCAGGGAGTAATTGGCTTATTTGTTAGCCTTGTTTTTGTTTATACTCTCAAACCTGATTTATTTCCGGGGACTGGCCTCTTGCTTCCCCTTGGATTTGGAATGGGTCCTGGCCTTGCTTATACAATGGGAGAGAGCTGGGAACAATATGGAATGGTCGGTGGCGGTGATGTCGGTCTTACTTTTGCTGCTCTAGGATATTTAATTGCTTACTTTGCTGGAATATTCATAATCTATCGTGGCATTAAAAATAAAGAAACTACACTAATAGATGGCCTTGAAGATTTGTCTGCTGACGTTCGCAAAGGAGTTGTCAAAGAAAATGAACCTAAAATTGCTGGATACTTGACTCTTTCCCAGGAGGCCATAGAACCTCTCGCCTTCCAATTGGCAGCAATCGGTACTGTCTATTTATTCACCTATTTTGTTGTATCCGGCCTGGCAACACTTATGCAAAATGCCGGTCTCGAAGGTTTTGTACCTACGCTATGGTCTTTCCATTTTCTCGTTGCCCTTCTGATTGCCCTGGCTTTTCGTAAAATTTTGGATATAACCAATAAAGGCTATTTGCTGGACAAAGGTCTTATGAATCGCTGTGCAGGCGTTTTTGTAGATTATCTCGTTGTTGGTGCGATTGCCGCTATCAATCTGGCCATTGTCTGGAAATATATCTTTCCTATTCTGACTATGTCAATTCTATCTGCAATTGCCTCCTATTATATGCTGCGCTATTTGTGCTGGCGGGCTTTTGATGACTACCATTTCGAGAGATTTATTGGCCTTTTTGGGGAGGTTACAGGTACATTAAATTCTAGTCTGGTTCTCATTCGAGTCACTGATCCCAATTTTGATACTCCTGTAGCTGAAGATATGGTCTATGGAAGTGGTATTGGCTTGTTCCTGGGGTTTCCCATGCTGGTCATGTTGACTGCTCCCATGAATTTTTTCAATAATACAATTACTGGATATTGGATAACTCTCGGAATTCTGGCAACCTATCTGGTAATTCTCCTCATAGCTTGGCGTCTGATCGGCTTTTTACACGCTAAAAAATCTATATAAATTGGATAATTATGGAAGCCTGGCATTTAGCAGTAAACCTAAAAGATGTAGTCCTTGATTTTTCGATTTTGAGCCTACTTTTGATCATTGGTTCAGCCCTGCGTCGATACGTACCTTTTTTTCGGCGTTTTCTCATCCCCAATAACATAATTGCCGGATTTATTGGTTTGATTTTGGGAGCCCAATTACTGGGACTATTCGATCTAAACAGTGACCGTCTGGGAAAATATGTTTATCATCTTTTGGCCCTGACCTTCATAACAATTGGATTGCGCCAATCTAAAGGACGCTGGGGCAAAGGCCCGATCAATAAAAGTTTTATCGAGTTGACCTGCTATATCATTCAGGCTGTTATTGGCCTTTTGATCGGATTTGTCTTCATTTATACTATCAAACCCGATTTATTTGCCGGGATGGGGTTTCTTCTGCCCCTTGGATTTGGAATGGGTCCGGGTATTGCCTACACAATGGGACAAAGCTGGGAAAAATTTGGATTTGCCAACGGTGGAATGGTTGGCTTGACTTTCTCAGTGATTGGCTTTTTGATAGCTTATTTTGTTGGGATAATTATCGTAAATCGAGGCATTTCCCAGCGAAAAACAGAAATTGTCGATGGTCCGGAGGATATTACAGAAGATGTCAGAATGGGTGTCATAAAAAATGGCAAACCTCAAGTTGCCGGATATTTGACTCTTTCCCAGGAAGCTATAGAACCTCTGGCCTTTCAGGCTGGATTGATCGGCAGTGTCTATTTCATGACCTATGGATTGCTATTTTTAATCACTTCATTAATGGCAAAGGCAGGACTTAGTGATTTTGTTGATACGATCTGGTCTTTCCATTTTATTTTTGGATTATTAATAGCTGTTTTAGTTCGTAAAATAATGGATGTCACGGATCGCAGCTATTTAATTGATCGAGGGTTGATGAGTCGTTTGTCGGGGCTTTCTGTCGATTATTTGATTGTTGCTTCCATTGCCGCTATAAATTTCACATTGATCAAAACCAATCTGGTTCCAGTTTTGATTATGTCTTTATTAGCCGGTTTTGCTACCTATTTTATTATTAAATTTACTGCCTACCGTTCTTTTAATAAGTATAATTTTGAGCGATTTATCGGCATCTTTGGCGAAATGACCGGGACCATCAATTCTGGTCTTGTCTTGATCCGGGTTACAGATCCCAATTTTGATTCTCCTGCAGCTGAAGACCTGGCTTATGGAGGTGGAATAGCCCTTTTTATGGGACTACCACTTCTGATTATGTTAAATCTACCTATGACCCTTTTTGATAATACTCTGAGTGGTTACTGGATAACTCTGGGAATGATTCTAGCCTATCTTTTGATTCTTTGGCTGGTTTGGTGGGCTGTAGGCCTTTTCCATTTCAACGAATGAATACTTTGGTTTTAAAAACAATTTGACAATTTTATAAAAGATAAAATTATGAAGATTGTGTTTTAATTTGCTACTTATTATTGGCAAATCTTTCAGCTGTTTGATTTGAAAGGTTTATTATAGCAATAACTATTATGATAAAATAGTAGGCCCAAAAATTATCAACTAAAAAACCGGAAACTCCTTCTTCAGGTATTTAGAGTTCTTCTTTTTGCAAATAGCCATTAATATAAAATATAAAAGTCGATATTGTTACGGTGCTTGTTTTATGGCTTTTGGTGAAAAGCTTTTTTGCCACAAAGTTTTAGCAAATTCATCGAGCAACTTTTCGTTATCCTGGCTGATTTCATTGCATTCTCTTAAATATCTTGTGGGATCTACACATTTTTCTTTCGCGTTCCATATTTTTTTAAATTCGGCTAACTTATTTTTTGGCAATTAAAATCAGTTGCCTTATTTAAATTATTTTTAGTCTGAAGAAATATCTTATTCATTAGCCTTGTAAAAGCAATTTAAACCATAAGTAATATCTGCAGAAAGTTTACAATTGTTCGTTAATTATACTAAAAAGTATAAATTATACAAAAAAAGTATAAAAAAGAGTTGAAAGTAAAAATAAAAATTGGTAGATTTTATTTGTTAATTGAAAATGAATTATGAAAGAAGAGATAAATGGGAAGAAATACAAAAAAGAGTCAAGTGGTTGAAGCCGCTGAAGAGCTCTTTATGAAATTTGGCATGAAGCGAGTAACAGTAAAGGAAATCTGTGAAAAAGCTGATGTCAGTAAAATGACCTTCTATAACCATTTTGATAATAAAAATGACATTATCAAGTACATTTTTAATAGTTGGTTAGATGAGGGGTATGCCTGGCTGGAAGAACTTGAAAAGCAGAATCTCAGTTTTCGAGAGGAAATTCAAAAAATACTGGAGTATAAAAAAAGCTATACTTCAAGAATGAGTCCTCAATTCATTGATGAGTATTTGAAAGATTCACCTGAATTGGAAGATTTTTTTGAAAGATATCGACAGCGAGGGGTGGAGAGTTTTATTGACTGGATTGAGAGCTGCAAAGAAAGAGGAAAAGTTAGAAAATCGATTAAATCAGAATTCCTGGTCTATGTTTTCAACATGATCTTCAACCTTGTCAAGGATGAAAACATTCGCAGCCTTTATCCTAGTATTTCCGATTTAATTGAGGATATTTTTGAATTCATTTTCTATGGGATTGTGCCCGAAAAAAATAGGGAATATAGCAATGCAGAATAAAATTGCTCTAGTATTAGTTGTGATGCTATTTGGGAATCTTTTTTCTGGAGAGTATAAATATGATTACAGAGGAGAAATTTCCTTGCAGGGTGGCGGTTACTCATTATTTGAGGATAGAAATTTCTATGGTGGAGCTCGTATAATTCCTTTTTTTGAAGGGCAGAAAAATTATAGTGATGGATCATACTTGAAACTACAATTATCAGTAGATGCATTTTCTTCCTACAATAATAAATGGAAAAATGAGCTGGAACTTTATCGCTCAACAGTCAGCTACCAAACCCTTCAGACTGAAATCAAGGTTGGTTTACAGAAAATAACTTTTGGCCCGGCCAGATACTTGCGGCCCTTAATGTGGTTTGATCGTATCAACCCTACTGACCCTATGCAAATTACAAAAGGAGTTAATGCGGCTTTGTTTCGCTATTATACAATGAATAACACAAATTTTTGGATATGGGGGCTGTACCAAAATGATGAACTAAAAGGTATGGAAGCTCGCCAAACAAATCCAGATAGACCGGAATGGGGTGGGCGAGTGCAAATACCATTAATGGGTGGTGAAGTTGGCTTCAGCTTTCACAATCGTGAATTGCTGGAATCAAGAAAACAAGAACACAGATTTGCTCTGGATGGTCATTATGATGTGGGCATTGGACTCTGGTTCGAATCATCCATAAATTTGCATAAAGATCAAGTTGACAGAAAAATGGTAACTATTGGTAGTGATTATACTTTTGGTATTGGGAATGGATTAAATGTAGTCGGAGAGTATATGCCAATTGAGCAGTCCAATGGTGTTCTGATGTCTAAACCTGATGAACATTTATTGGCCTTATCTTTGTCTTATCCAATTAATATTATGGATCAAGTCATGTATCTGACCTATTATTCTGAATCTATGGATAAAATTTTTCATTATTTACAGTATCAAAGGACCTATGACAGAATTTCTGCCAATATTAGTTTGTTCTATTTTCCTGATGTTGGATATGATATTTTTACTGGAAAGAAAAGTAGAATGTCCGGATTTGGGGCGCAGGCCATGGTTATTTATAATTTTTAATATGGAGTATGTCCAAAAATCAATGCCTGAAATTTACAAAACATATAAACACAATCCACCCCATCTATTCCGTAGTAATGCTAAATATTTTATCACGGGATCAACTTATAAGAAGGTGAAGTATTTAGTTTCGGAGGAAGCGAAGGAGCGCTTATTAAAGTCTATTTTCATAGGCTTTACAGATTATGATTGGGTTATAGAAGATTGGGTAATACTTGATAATCATTATCACCTAATGGTTAATGCCCCAGAAAATGTAGAGACCTTAAGTAGAATAATCCAGGATATTCATAAATTCACTGCTATTTGGATTAATAAAAATATAGATATCGGATATAATATGGAGTACATCGACCGTGTAGATGTAAAATCCAATTGTTCTAAAAAAGCTAAAAACAAAAGCACCAACACGGTTGGTGCACTCCACAGTTATAAAAATTCTAAGATTTTCCACAACTACTGGGACACATGCATAAGCTACGAACGCTCCTACTTTGCGAGATTGCATTATATCTGGTATAATCCTGTTAAACATGGCTATGTGCGTGACCCTAAAAATTGGAAATTCGGTAGTTATTCTTTTAGGTTTAAAAAGGATAAGAGCGAAATTGATGAAATAGTAGATAACTATCCATGTGATAAGGTTAAAGTTTATGACGATTTTTAATGGCTATGGAGTATTATGGAGTGCATCGACCGTGTCGATGCATAATGAAAATAGAAAAAAAATACATCAACACGGTTGATGTACTCCAAATTTAAGGAGGAAAAAATGGCGATAATCAATACGGAAGGAATTGTAAAACGATATCCTATGGGCAAACGCAAATTTACAGCTCTTAGGGATATTAATCTGGAAGTTGAAAAAGGAGAATTCACTGGAATTGTGGGACCCAGTGGTTCAGGCAAGACTACTTTACTAAATATTATCGGAGCGCTGGATCATCCCACCGAGGGCTCGGCCACTGTTTTGGGCAAAAAAATTGAAACATTATCCCACAAAGAGGCTGCAGAATTGCGCAATGAACGTCTGGGCTTCATTTTTCAGACCTATAATTTATTACCTGTTTATACTGTGTTTGAAAATGTGGAATTGCCACTTTTACTACTAAAAATGGATAAGAAAAAGCGGCAGGAACTGGTTGAAACTGCTCTAGACCGGGTCGGCATTCTTGATAAAATTAATTCTAAACCAGCCCAATTATCAGGTGGTGAACGGCAGAGGGTCTCAGTTGCCAGAGCAATGGTAAAGGAACCAGATCTGGTACTCGCTGATGAACCGACTGCTAATCTGGATGTTGAAAATTCTCATAATATTTTAAACATGATGCTGGAATTAAATCGTAATCTGGGAACTACATTCCTATTTGCCACTCATGATGAAAAAGTGATGCGCTATTTGAGAAGGCAGATCACTCTTACTGACGGAATGATCACTGAGGATATCGAAAAAGAGCCTCAGCCAGTTCAGTCAGTTAGAGAGGAGTAAATATGTTAACTTTTAAACTGGCTTTGAAAAATATTTTGGGAGCCGGGCTGAGAACCTGGCTAAATGTAATCATACTTTCGATTGCTTTTGTCGCTATAATTTTTACTCAGGGCTTTATTGAAGGTATGGGGAATGCAATGATCGAGGATATGAAGGAAATGGTCTATGGTGGAGGTCAGTATTGGCAGGAGGATTATGACCCCCAAAATCCACTTACAATCAAAGAGAGTCATTCTAAGCTGCCTGCTGAATTCCAAAAAATGATAGATGAAGATAAAATGACTCCGGTTCTTTTGACCACAGGATCAATATATGTAAATGGTAATTCCCAGACAATTCAAATCAAAGGAATTCCGCCTCAACAGGATGTTGTCAAGCTGCCGACTGAAAAATTGGAAACACAATCTGAATATATTCCGGCTGTAATTGGTAGCCGCATGGCAGATAAAGTTAATCTGAAAAAAAATGACCTGGCTACTATCCGATGGCGAGATAAAAACGGTACTTTTGATGCTACTGATATTGAGGTCGTCCACATTATGCATACGTCTGTCCAGATTGTTGATAATGGTCAAATCTGGATTCCCATACAACAACTTAGATCAATGATGGCTGTTAACAACCACGCCACTTTTACCATTCTCAAAAGAGATATAGAAACGCCAATGGCGGCTGCTTCCGGCTGGATATTTAAACCTACTGACAATCTTCTGGAGGATGTCATTAAAATGTTGGAGACCAAGACCTCTGCGTCAAGTTTCATGTATATTGTTTTGTTAGCAATGGGATTGCTGGCAATATTCGACACTCAGGTACTTTCAATTTTCAGAAGGAAAAAGGAGATTGGAACCTTGATAGCTCTGGGTATGACAAGACGGAAGACTATTTTACTCTTCACTCTGGAAGGTGCTCTTCATGGACTTCTCGGTCTTTTGGTCGGTGCAATTTATGGAATTCCAGCCCTGGCCTGGATCGCTAACAAAGGATTTAAACTACCGGATATGATGGATCAGTTTGGATTTGCACTATCAGCCAGAATTTATCCTTCTTTTGGCCTGAAACTGTTGCTCATGACCACCATTCTAGTATTGGGCAGTGTTACAATTGTCAGTTTTTTACCGACCAGACGAATTGCTAAACTGGAACCTACTGATGCGCTGCAAGGGAGGACACAATGATTAAATTTTTATTAAAAGGACTCCTCAGAGATCGCCATCGCAGCCTTTTCCCGGTGATCATTATTGCAGGAGGTGTGGCTCTCAGTGTTCTGCTATATTGCTATATTCAGGGCTTTGGAAGTGATCTGGTGCGGACTAATGCAATTTATGATACCGGTCATGTCAAAATAATGACCCAGGCTTATAAAAAGATCGCTGAT
The DNA here is from genome assembly GCA_035312185.1 of bacterium. Taxonomy (GTDB): domain Bacteria; phylum Fidelibacterota; class UBA2242; order UBA2242; family JAFGTP01; genus JAIPHI01. Next base: position 11,503 of record DATGCI010000144.1, on the reverse strand, counting down.
CAAATACCTAATGACCTGGCTATTGCTAATGCGGATAAAATGGTAAAAGAACTCAATACAGAATTTCCTGATATGGAGTGGTCACAAAGAATTAAATTTGGCGGACTGCTGGATATTCCTGATGAGAATGGTGAAACTAAGGAGCAAGGTGCGGTTCAGGGAATTGGATTAGAGCTCCTCAATAACGAACAGAATATTGAGCGGTTCAATTTGAGAAAGGCTCTCAAAGAAGGTCAGCTTCCGAATCAAAAGGGCGAAATACTGATCACCAGTGAATTTGCCAAAAATCTAAAAGTAAAACCTGGCCATACTGCTACTTTGATTAGCACAGCTGCTGATGGAAGTATGGCAATTTACAATTTTACAATTTCCGGAATCATCGAGTTTGGTATTAGCTTTCTGGATAATAATACAATTCTTGTCGATATCAGAGACATTCGAGCGGCGTTGAATATGTATAAGAGTAGCGGTGAAATAGTAGGCTATTTTCCAGGGAACTTCAATCAGGAAAAAGCCAACCAAGTGGCTGCTCAATTCAACCAGAAGTACAGCAAACCAGATGATAGATTTTCGCCAAATATGGTTACATTGCGTGAACAGAATGGACTTGATCAAATGCTAGCACTGATCAATGCCGAATCCTTTATAATAATTGGGATCTTCATTTTTGTAATGTCCCTTGTGCTCTGGAATACAGGACTGATGTCAGGTATTCGTCGCTACGGTGAGATTGGTGTCCGTCTGGCCATTGGAGAATCAAAATCCGATGTATATATTTCTCTTTTGTGGGAAGGATTACTAATTGGCATTGCTGGAACAATTGTAGGCAATATTTTTGGGCTTGGATTTTCCTATTATTTGCAGGAAGTCGGACTAGATGTATCCGATATGATGCAAGATTCTTCAGCACTGATGTCAACAGTCTTAAGAGCTAGAATAAATACTCCGGCCTATTTTATAGGCTTTATCCCGGGATTATTAGCAACTTTTCTGGGGAATGCAATTTCGGGCATAGGAATTATTAATCGAGAAACAGCACAATTATTTAAGGAGCTGGAAAGATGAAATATTTAAAATTTATTCTAATACTAAGTTTACTGAGTGGTACAATTTTTGGACAAGATCTAACCGGTGATGATATTTTGCAGAAGATTGACTCCAATATGGTTATTGAGAATGCTATAAGTATCTCGACTATGACAATCCATAGTAGAATGGGAACTCGTAACATTACTTCGAAATCCTGGATAGGTGAAGAAGAGGAAGCCTATGTAGAATATCTTTCACCGCCTCGCGAAGAGGGTAAAAAAATGCTCAAAACTGGTGATAAACTCTGGATATATACACCGGAACCTAACGAGAGGATAATTTCAATTTCCGGCCATCTTCTCCGTCAATCTGTAATGGGCTCCGACCTTTCATACGAAGATTTTATGGAAAATGATATCCTGGATGAAAAATATAAAGCAGAAATAATTGGTAGTGATAAAATTAATAATAGCGATTGCTATGTACTTCGATTAGAAGCTCAAACCGAAGACGTTAATTATCACTCTAGAAAAATATGGGTTGATAAGGAACGCTGGTTGCCGCTCAAGGAAGAAAGATATGCCAAGAGCGGAAAACTGCTAAAAACTACGGAAATTTTGGATGTCTTTCAGATCAAAGATCGCTGGTATCCTAAAAAAATTAAATTTAAAGATATGCTTTCACGTGGTGAGGGTACGATTATGACGATTGATTCTTTAAATCTTGAGGTAGAAATTCCAGACTACAAATTTACCAAAGCTGCTTTACGTAGATAGTAATTTTTATGTGTCGCTAGGGATACAAAAATGTGTCCCTAGGAACACAACTATCGATTTACATAAAACTAGAAAGTCCTAGTTAACAATAATTTAGAATGTTGGTACGGTTATTGTAAAATATTATAGCGCCTATTTGACAATTTCTTCTTTCCCTTATTTTGTTACCAGCATTCCATTTATCTTCCCCAAATTTGGTAACGTGCCCCAACATGAGGGAGGCAATTTCGCCTGAAATTGCCTCCCTTAAGTTTTTATAAGCTCTGTTCAAATTCCTGTACGGCTTTTAGCAAGGCTTTTTCTATATTTTTCTCTCCCATCCAGTGCCCGCTCTCTTCAGCAATTACCAGCTTTGAATTTTTTAATTTTTGGTGGAGTTTATAAGCAGTAATGGGCGGACAGATAGCATCATAACGACCATTAACAATAATGACCCGGATGGAATCCAGTTTATCGGCATTATTAAGAAGTTGATCGGGTTCTAGAAAACAGTTGTTGCTCATATAATAATTTTCCAGAAGTGAAAAAGAAAGCGGATCAAAATGGCTGAAAGTTCGGTCCCATTCCTGATCAGTGCGTTCTTCAACCTTTAGACCGGCGATTTGTAATTCGTATTTGGCCCAGATTCGAGCGTATTTTTTCTGTCGAACACTATCTTCAACATTGATCAGGTTAAATAATTGCTGTGGAATTTGGCCGTTGTTTCCTTTGGGTAAGGCGTCAACAAAATTATCATAGATCTTGGGAAAGTGTTTGCGGACACCACCGTGATAAAAATGATCAATCTCCGATTGAGTACCTAGAAATACACCCCGCAAAACAATTCCATCAACGTGCTCCGGATATTTTTCAGCATAAGCCAGAGCAAGAGTTGTTCCCCATGAGCCTCCAAACAGGATAAGGTCATCGACTTCCAGCTTTTTTCGCAATTTTTCTATATCTTCGACTAGATGCCAGGTCGTGTTATTTTTTATTTCTGCGTAAGGCCTGGAACGCTTTGCTCCTCTTTGATCGTGGAGAATTATGTTAAATTTTTCAGGATCAAAAAAACGGCGCATATAGGGTGAACTGCCACTTCCCGGGCCACCATGCAGCACAAATACCGGTTTCCCTTCTGGATTTCCGCAGCATTCATAATAGAGTTTGTGCAGGTCAGAAACCTGAAGATAATCAGTTTTATAAGGTTTGATTTCGGGATACAATTTAACCTGCTTTTCCGCTTTTTGTGAGCAGCCTGCTAAAAATATGAAGCCAATAAAAATCAGTTTAATTGCTTTTCTCATCAGTACTCCCTTTTTTATTATTGAGCTTTAATTTTGCGACTGTTGCGCCCCAATTACCACCTCGTTCCGGAGCGATTTTATAGCTTATAACCCGGGGATGTTTTGATAATATTGAAGAGACGATCTTTTTTAGAACGCCTCGCCCTTTACCGTGAATGATTCTAATATCGCTAATATTTTTTCGAATACATTCATTTATATATTCCGGCACCAGATCTTTTACATCGGATGGCTGAAAAGTGTGTAGATCCAGCACGCCATTGATATCAATCTGGTGCTCTTTTTGGCTTAATTTTGCAAAGGCCTGGCGGACTTCTCTAATAAAATTTTCAACTAATTCATAATCTTTGCGACCCTGTGAATCTTCAAGCCCAGTATGGGCATCCACCCCAGCCGGTTGAACTTCTAAAATAGCCTGTCTCACATTTTTAGGAGTTAAGCCTCCAGCCAGAATTACAGGCTTAGGAGAATGTTCAACGATTTTTCGGCTAATTTCCCAATCATGAGTTTTGCCCGTAGCTCCGCTAGCGCCAGTATCGGGATCGTAAGTATCTGTGATATAATAATCTATGTATTGAGCGCTATTATTAATATATTTTTTGATATCAGGTAAATTACCGGCCTTAATGATTAGACTTTTGATGATTTTGATGTTCGGCGCCTGATTTTTCAGTTTTGCTAAATTATGAGGGCGCATATGGTTATGGAGCTGAACTTTATGAATGTTGAGGAATTTGCATAATTTTATGATTTCACCAGGCTCGGTAAGATAGGTGATCAGCAGAAATTTATCGGGTTTATTGATTTTTTTGATAATTGATCTGGCTTCCTGATCAGAAAGATCTTCAGCATTATGAGTTAGACGCAGAGGGAAACCAATTTGATCAGCGCCCAGCTTAATTAATTTGCGGGCTTCGTCTAAATCTTTGATTCCGGCTATTTGAATGAGATTGGTTTGCATTGTGATCTTATTTTTTATAGGTGAAATTCTCAGGCCAGTATTCAGGAGGAGCTTTGGTGAATCTTAATGGCTCTTTTGTAGTGGGATGGAGAATGGTTAATTCTCGAGCATGCAGAGCAATTGTGCGATGAGGAAATTTTATATCGCTTCCATAGCGAAAATCACCAAGAATAGAAAAACCGCGATGAGCGAATTGTACTCGAATTTGATGATGGCGGCCAGTATGCAGATTTATTCTGACCAGTGAATATTTTCCATCGAATTCCAGCCGACGAAAATCAAGTTGGGCTGTTTTGCCTTTTTGCCGGGTTTCAGATATATAACTGCTGGCGCCCCGTCGATAGATTTTATCATCCAGTTTGCCTTTGCGAGGAACTTTGCCTTCAACGATAGCATTGTAAATTTTTCGAGGAGTCGATTGTTTAAATTGTTGAGTAAGGCGGGAGGCTGCTTTTGAAGTACGAGCCATAACAATTACACCGGAAGCTGGTCTGTCAATTCGCGACATTAAAGCCAGATAGACATTCCCTGGTTTGTTATACTTCTGCTTTAAATACTTTTTACCAATTTCTTGCAGTGAAGCATCACCTGTAGAATCTTTTTGAGTAAGCATCCCACCCGGTTTATTGACTACCAGCAGATGATTATCCTCGAAAAGTATGTCCAGATCTGTTTCCATAAATATATTTATTATTTCTCTTTAATTATCATTATGTATAAGCAACTTTCCTGTCATCCAATCTATCCATTCATCCACTCATTCTCGCGAACCTTCGATAATATCCACAACCTCCTCAAAATTATGACAATAGTCATAACACAGACTTTTTGCACCGCTTTCTTCAATATTACCATCAGAAATCCCAATAGGTGCGAAGCCGGCCAATCGCAAGGAATTAATTCCCGCACCACTATCTTCCAGTCCAATAACATGATGCCTCTCTTCCGGTTGCAATCCCAATCCGACCCGGGCAACTTCAGCATACAGCCAGGGATGAGGTTTGGGTGATAATTCTCCCAGAGTTCCCGGTTCGCCATTCCGCATTGGAAAACCAGCAGTAATAATGGCGTCATAAAAATCTTTAGGATCGCCCATCTCAAGTTGGCGAAAGGCCGACAAAATTTCGGGCCAGGCCTTTTCATACAATCCAGAGGTAACCAGACCAATTTTGATCTGGCGGGATTTTAGCTCAAGCAAGAAGTCTTTTAGACCAGGAGAAGGTTTGAAAGCGTCCTGTCTTCCATTACCATCCAGAATCGCCTGCATTTCCCTGTGGGTGTGCTCAAAATAATATTTACGGGCCTCTTCTACTGTTTTGTCGGGACAGTATTTTTGAATACAATATTCAAGGTGTTCAGATACGCTATGCCCAGAGACATGAGGCATATCTTCTTCTTCAAGTTCAAAATCGGGATCGCCAAGCAATGATGCTGTAGATTCCTGAATTATCCAGATCCAGAAATCCTCGCTTTTTACGCTTGTACCATCTAGGTCCATGAGAACTGCTTTGATAGGCCTATCAATCTCGATAGAAGGAACTGAATAATAGGCAGGATAACCCATAGCAGATTTAACATAAGCCTGGATATGATTATCAAAAAAAATGTATTCGACTTTTTTGTCTTTAGTTAATAATATTCTCTGCACTCCATTTGTTCCAGTTTGATGCTTACCATCACTGGATTTATCGAGTTCGATAAAATCTTTTCTATCAGCATTGGGACTTAAATAGTTGAGATTTAATGATTCCATTGCGGCCTTTTTATTTATAATTTTCTTAAGCAATGAAATTTAATTAAAAAATATGATTAAAATTAAGTGAAAAGTGGATTTTATAGAATTGCTTTGCAAAAAGTAAATGCATTTGATTAAAAATACAAAGCTATGTCGCTCCTAACAAGACTTTTAGATTGGGCCATATTTCATATGTTTTTGCATTAGGGCAAAGTTTGTAAACAAAAATTGGAGTTGGGATCCAATAAACTAAAATTTGATTTATAAGGGAGTATAATTTAGAGAAAAACGGTGTTGTCGCTAACAAAGTGTTCTCTATGATAATGAACGAATATGAAGGGGGGCTATACTTTTTTCCCTCCTTTCAAGAAATTTATTTGGCCTGTTCCAAATCAGATTTGACATAGGTGAGCCTTTTTAAAATGAACTTATTAATTATTTCAAGTAAATAATTCTTTTGATATTTAAATCTTATAAATTATTTTTATCGGTTGTCAATGCGATTAAAATTTAAGGTTTATGATGAATAGAGCAGTATTTTTGGATAGAGACGGGACATTGAATTATGACAGTAAAGATTATGTAAAGAGTGTTGAAGAATTTAAAATTTTCAAGAATACGCCTGCAGCAATTAGAAAATTGACTGATGCTGGATTTCTAATAATTGTTATCACCAATCAGTCAGGAATTAGCCGGGGTTATTTTAGTGAAGAAGAATTAGAGAGAATGCATCAAAAATTACGGCAAAAAGTGGATGAAGCTGGTGGAAGGATTGATGCAATTTATTATTGTCCCCATCATCCCGATGATAATTGCAATTGCCGAAAGCCAGGCCCAGAAAATATAAATAAAGCAGCTAAAAGATTTGATATAAATCTGGCTAATTCATACTTTATTGGTGATTCAAAAAAAGATATTGTAGCAGGAAAAAAAGCAGGATGTAAGACTGTTCTTGTCAAGACAGGAATAAAAGATTATAGTGAAAAAGCAATTCAGAATTGGGAAATACAGCCTGATAGTATTTTTTCTGATATTTTAGGAGCAGCAAAAATGATAACGGGTCAACATAGCGAGGACGGGGATCTATGAAAATAGTTGTTTTAAAAGGCGGATCTTCGTCAGAAAGAGAAATTTCTTTAAAAAGCGCTGAAAAAATTGCTCAAGCCTATAGAAGAAATGGGCATGATGTTATAGAACTTGATACAGTGCTGCCCTTTTCCCAGATAGAAGAGGAAATTGAGGTAACTTCCGATCACCTTGAGAACGGAAGTAGAAATCTGGTTAAACTACTACAGCATAAGAGAATTGAGGATTGTGACTTTGTGTTTAATGCTCTGCATGGTGGGATTGGAGAGGATGGTCGCGTTCAGGCTTTGCTTGATATGATGCAAATGCATTATAATGGTTCTGGTTATGAAAGTAGTGGAATTTCCATGGACAAAATTGTTTCCAAGCTTCTTTTCCAGCAAAATCAAGTACCGACTCCTGACTGGCTCCATTTTAATTTAGAGCAAAATACATCTTTACAGGCAATTGTGGAGGAAGTTGAAAATAAATTTGATTTTCCAGTTATTGTGAAACCATCTAATGAAGGCTCTACTGTCGGTCTACATCTTGTCCAAGATAGTGATAGTTTGGAAGAAGCAATACAAGAAGCGTTGCAATACGGACACAATATTCTTGTGGAGGAGTTTATTGAAGGCCGTGAATTGACAGTCGGTTACCTCAATGATCAACCTCTACCTGTTCTGGAAATAAAGCCCAAGCATGAAATATACGATTATAAATGTAAATACACAAAAGGCATGTCGTCCTATGAAGTTCCAGCTCGACTGGAACCAGCGCTTGCCAAGAGGATTCAGGAATTGGCTATCAAAGCCTATCAGGCTTTAAAATGTAAAGGATATGCCAGAATTGATCTCCGTCTGGACAGTGACTTGATTCCTTATTTTTTGGAAATGAATACTTTGCCGGGGATGACTGATACCAGTCTTGTTCCCAAAGCTGCTCAAGCTGCAGGAATTGAATTTGATGAATTATTAGAAAAAATAATGCAAGCGGGGATGAAATATGAATGATTGCAATCATTATATACAAATTTTTCCAGATAATGATCCAAGAACGAATCCAAGATGGTATGCTCTCTATACCAAACCAAGAGCTGAGAAAAAGGTGAGAGATCGTCTGGAGGAAAAGAAACATACTGTCTATTTGCCTATGAGAGAGGAAAAACGCAACTGGAGCGATCGTGACAAGGTTGTAGAAGTGCCTTTGTTGCGAAGCTATATTTTTGTGAATATTCCTCTTCGAGATTCTCTACCAGTTTTGAAAACTCAGGGAGTTGTGGGATTTGTTAAATTTAAAGATGAATATGCTCCTATTCCGGATTATCAGATCGAAACTCTCAAAAAATCCCTTGAAGTACGTACCAATTTGAGCCCTGTTGACTATTTTCAAAAAGGGCAGTTGGTCCGGGTTGTACGTGGCTCACTAGAAGGGGCGATTGGCCGTGTCAAATTTATGAAAAACCGGTCCAAATTGATAATTTCTCTGGATGCCTTACAGGCCTCCTATGAACTCAACATCAATGCTAATGATGTGGAACCGATTAAAAAGAAACAGTTAAGTAAAAAAGGTTGCTAAATCATGTCAATCAAATTTTATAACACTTTAACCAGGCAAAAGGAAGAGTTTCAGCCCATTACTCCAGATCAAGTGAAGATGTATACTTGCGGGCCAACGGTTTATAATTATGCTCATATTGGTAATTATCGGGCCTATATTTTTGAAGATCTTTTACGCCGCTATTTGAAATTGAAAGGCTTCAAAGTTACCCAGGTTATGAATTTGACTGATGTGGATGACAAAATAATCCGGGATTCGATTAAGCAAGGCACTAATTTTAAAGAATTCACTAAACCCTATAAAAAGGCCTTTTTCGATGATCTCGATACTCTTCGAATCGAAAGAGCCGAGCATTACCCTGAAGCTACCGAGCATGTCCAGGATATGGTCGCGATGGTAGAAAAATTGCTCGATGAAGGCTTGGCCTATAAAACTGAAGATGGCTCTGTTTATTTTAAAGTTGATGAATTTCCAGAGTATGGACAACTCGCCAATTTGAATAAAGAAGAAATGCAGAGGGGAAATAGAGTTGAACAGGATGAATATGAAGACAAAGAAACTTTGCGTGATTTCGCTCTCTGGAAAGGCTATAAATCAGAAGAAAAAGATATCTTCTGGGAAACTGAACTTGGCAAAGGCCGTCCAGGCTGGCATATCGAATGTTCAGCCATGAGCACAAAATATCTGGGCAATCATTTTGATATTCATACTGGCGGTGTTGATAATATTTTCCCTCACCATGAAAATGAAATCGCCCAAAGTCGGGGAACAACTGGCGAGAAGTTTGTAAACTACTGGATGCACTGTGAACATCTTATTGTAGATGGAAAAAAGATGAGTAAGTCGCTGGGTAATTTTTTCACTTTACGGGATTTACTAGATAAAGGGTATGACCCTCTTGCTATTCGCTATACCTTGTTGGCTTCTCATTATCGACGCAAGTTGAATTTTACTTTTGATAAGGTCAAAGATTCACGAAAAAATATTTTGAAGCTGCGTGAGTTTTACAATTCTCTTGATGATAATGTTGAAAATTCGGAAACTGATCTTGCCCGGGAAGTAGATCAGGCTGAAGAAGAATTTGTAAGCTGCCTTGATGACGATCTCAATATCTCAGGTGCTCTGGGAGCATTATTTTCACTGATTCGGGAAGTTAATAATTATCGGCAGGACAATAAATTAACTGATCAGGATGCCGATAGAATCAAAAAGTTTATGGAAACAGCTGATAAGATTCTGGATGTTCTTGCACCTGCTGAGGAAGAAGAAAATAAACTTTCCGAAGAAGAACAGGCTCTGATTAAAGAGAGGGAAAAAGCCCGTAAAAATAAAAATTGGGAAAAGGCTGATAAAATTCGTGATCAACTCCAGGAAAAAGGAATAATCATTCAGGATGGTCCGCAAGGAACTACCTGGAAAAGAATATAATTTATTCAGCTTTTGGCAAATAATCTCAACTAAGATCCATTATCCTGCAAAAAAAGCATTGAAAACCGATAGATCAAGTTGAACCATAAATCTTTCCTTTAAAGCTGACCAATTACTGAGACTATCAAATCCATCATAAGGATCACTTAGAAACATTGGTAAATACAATTTTATAAGACCTAAATTGACACCCAAACCAGCATTAAGATGGATAGCGAAATTCTCATCATAGCCGACAACATCACCAGCATCTAGAAAAGCAAATACGCGATAACTTTCAACATGTAAATTGTATCCCAGAGCCCATCTATCAGCACCGGACATAGCCTGATATCCTTTTAAATTGACACCGCCGGGTATAAAATAATTATTAAAGGGTGAGAAGCGAGTGCTGCCTGACCGGTCGTAAACGTAAACCTGTTTGAATTCCGGGTCTATATTCCCACCACCATACAGCCGATACTGCTTCGGCAGATCGTATTTGTCAATATAACTGGTGAAAAAGGCTCTATTTTTGACTTTAACGATATCATTGATTTTTGAATTGGAACTAATTTCCCCAAAAATCCTGATATAATGGGCCGGTTTTTCCTGGTCGTATGTATATTTAAGTCCGATGGAATTATTGATTGTGGTGTTGTCTTTTATGTGCGTATAGTCATTTGACAGCCTGGCATTGATGAATTTGCCGGAATTCCAGAATTGATTATCAAGAACATTGTTGTTTTTGACATTGAGATAATTCAAATCAAGACTGAGATCATTCTTGTATTTATGTTCATCCCGCAGATTTATAGTGAGATTCCCACCAGCTTTATTTTTGAGAAGGTCATGACTGAGGTTGCCACTTAGATTGTATTTGAAGCGCTCGCCAATAAAATTAGTTCGATACAAAAAGGTCGCATTGAGCTGCTCGGATTTAAGTGCATAGGTGCCATAGGTTAGATAGGTGTTTTTCGGGGGAGAACTTGATAAATGATAAAGTCCGCCTCCCAATTTGAGACCTTCATTATAATTGTAGGAGGAATAGGGAATATAATTTATCAAATATTTGTTGGGAGCTGGAAAATTTATCAAAAAATTCAGATCGAGGGGGGGCAAATTTTGGGAATAATTGTTATAATAATTGCTCTCCAGTGTATAAAGATCAGGATCAAGAATAGCCTTATCAGGCCTTTGCGCTGTTTGAAAAGTAATTCTACTGCTTCTATCTATTGGATGAAACCATTTGTGCTGGAATTCTCTGTTATCGTTATAGAGAGCTAGAGGGAAAGGCTGTTTAGTTTGCCCGTGATTTACAATTTCAAGGGTCGTCTGATAACTCTGGCCGTTTTCCTCAACCTGCATGGACTTGATTTCATAATCTGGTAGTTCTGTCTTCTTTATAAAATCGTTAAAAAACCAGCTCAAATCAGCATCAAAAAATTCTTCCAGACTATTTTGCAGATCCTGGGGCTGAGGATGACGAAATTTCCAGGTATTGTAGAAATTGTTGAGGGCCTGATCGAAATTTTCACGGCCAAAATATTTTTCCATTAGGCGAAATCCCATAGCAGGCTTGATATATAGACTGGCATTGTAGCTGAGCATAGAATTATATTGATCACCGTCCAGATCAGCAGCCTGGATTTGTTTCCTATGTTTGGATATTGCCATAACCAGATGG